>DASUHV010000080.1:0-19637 GCA_036273355.1 Gaiellales bacterium | reverse complement strand
CATGTCCAGGATGTCGGCGAGGCTGCCGCCGACGGTGCGCTGGATGTTCACGGCCATCACGACGAAGCCGAAGTTGTACGAGTTCATGCGATCGGCCATCGCCTGCAGGGCGTTCTCGGACGGAGCTCCCAGCTGGATCTCGGCCAGCACTCGCGAGAACTCCTTCGCGGTCGGATCGGCGCCCTCGCGGACGACGCTTGAGACCGACTGGTTGAACGCGTGTCCGGCCTTGAGCGACGCCGCCATCGTGATCAGCGTCTCCGGCAGCTGGGTCTCGAACAGGGTCAGCCGCTTCCTGGCCTTGAGCCGCACGTAGATCGCCGGCACCAGGGCGCCCAGCAGCACCGCCGCCAGCGCGAACAGGCCGCGGTGGCCGAGGATGAAGGCGGTGATGAACCCGAACAGGATCGCTGTGCCGATCTGGATGTAGAACAGCTCCGCGGTGCGCAGCGGCAGGTCGGCCTGCTCCAGGTTCGCCGACATCCGCTTCCAGAAGTTCATCGAGCCGATGATGCGCTCGGTCGAGATGAACAGCTGGTGCAGCAGCGAGATGCGGGACGTGGGGGTGGCCTCACCATCGGCCTCGACCACGACGCTCTTCTTGCTGTCGGTGTAGGGCGCGATCCGCTTCTGCAGGATCACATCAGGCCGCGCCGCCATCACCAGGATCATGGCCATCAGGACGAAGAACCCGACCAGCGCGGCCATCAGGATGCGGCCGGACGCGCCGGTGGGCAGCTTCAGGCCGCCGCTGCTCTTGGTGGGCGGGACGAACGTGCCGGGCGCCTTCAGCACCTCGCGGGCGTCGCCCAGGCCGGGCGACGACAGCGTCAGCACCAGCGGGGCGCCGGGCGCCACCGAGCTCTGGTACAGGTAGGTGTAGCTGTTGCCGAGCTCGCTCTCGATGGTGCTGTAGATGCCGGCCAGGGCCGACGAATCGGTCACCGAAGTGGCCGTGCCGCCGGTGTCCGAAGCGATCTGATTGAGGGCCGCCTGAGCCGGGCCGCTGGTGGCGATGCCGACCGTGTAGACCAGCACACCCGCCTGCTTGGCGGCCGCGATCGCCTCGTCCAGCGTGGCGGTGTCGGACTGCGACGAGCCGTCGGTGATCAGGATCATGACGCGCCGCTGCGCGGGCGCGGTCTGCAGGTCCTCGGATGCCAGCTTGACGGCCCCGTAGAGGGCGGTGCCGGGCGCCCCGCCCGTGCCCAGCTGGCTGATCGCGGTGTCGATCTCGGTGCGGTCAGGGCTGAGCCGCGCCGCCGGGTAGGCGGTCGAGTCGAAGCCGTAGACGCCGAGCAGGTTGCCGTTCTTCTGCGCGCTGACGAAGCCGTGCGCGGCGGAGATGGCATCGTTCAGCTTGGTGCCGGCCATGCTGTTCGACGTGTCGATCACGAGTGCGATCGCGGCGGGTGCACCCGGATCCACCATCTGCACGTTCGCCGACGGCACCTGGACGCCGTTCTCGGACACCGACAGATCGGGGGCCTTGCCGGGCGTGGGCGACTGCACCGTCACCCGGACGGTGGGGAACGCGCTGGTGTCGACCTTCTGCACCTGCAGGGTGCCGCTCGCCGACGCCGGAACGGCAGCGACAAGGGCCGCGAGCGCGGTGACGATGGCGATGCGGAGGCGCATTACTGTCCGACCGCCCTGCCGAACACGCCGGCGGCAGTTGCGCTTGAAGGCCGCTCGCCGCTGTCGGGCAGGAAGAAGTTGGGCGGCAGGTTGACGCCGTTGCCGGCCATCTTGTCGAGGAAGTGTGGCTTGATGCCGCTGCAGGTCAGCGGCCCCAGCAGACGGTGCCCGGTCTCGGCCTGCTCGGCGGCGTTCTCCACCGGCTTGGCGATGAAGATGTCCTGCAGGGTGACCACGTCGGACTCCATCCGCAGCACCTCGGTGACATGGGTGATGCGGCGGGTGCCGTCGACCAGGCGCGAGACCTGGACGATCAGGTCGAACGCGCTCGAGATCTGCTCGCGGATGGCGCGCAGCGGCAGGTCGACGCCTGCGGTCAGCACCAGCGTCTCGGTACGGGCCAGCGCGTCACGCGGGTTGTTGGCGTGGACGGTGGTCAGCGAGCCGTCGTGGCCGGTGTTCATGGCCTGCAGCATGTCCACGGTCTCGGGTCCACGACACTCGCCGACGATGATGCGGTCGGGCCGCATACGCAGGGTGTTGCGGACGAGGTCGCGGATCGTGACCTGGCCCTTGCCCTCGATGTTGGACGGGCGCGACTCCAGGGTGATCACGTGGTCCTGCTTGAGCTGGAGCTCAGCCGCGTCCTCGACGGTGATGATTCGCTCGTCGGAGGGGATGGCCGCCGACAGCACGTTCAGCGTCGTCGTCTTACCGGAACCGGTACCGCCCGAGATCAGGATGTTCAGCTTGCCGCGCACACAGGCCTCGAGGAACTGGCCGGACTTGTGCGTGAGCGTCCCGAACTTGATCAGGTCGGGCATGGTGAACGGATCGCGGCGGAACTTACGAATGGTCAGTGCCGATCCGCGCACCGCCAGCGGCGGGATGATCGCGTTCACACGCGAGCCGTCCGGCAGACGCGCGTCCACGTACGGGGACGACTCGTCGATGCGCCGTCCGATGCGGCTGATGATCTTGTCGATGATCCGCAGCAGGTGCTGGTCGTCGACGAACTGCGCGTTCGTGCGGGTGATCTTGCCGTGGCGCTCGATGTAGATCGTGCTGTGGTCGTTGACCATGATTTCTGTGATCGAGTCATCGCGCAGGAACGGCTCCAGCGGCCCGTATCCGAGGATGTCGTCGGAGATCTGGCGGATGATGTCCTGGCGCTCCTGCCGCGTCAGCGGCGTCTTCTCGAGCGCCAGCACCTCGGTCACCGCCTCGTTGACGGTGGCCTCGAGGTCGCCGTCACCGGTGCCGGCGTCTGCGTTGAACAGACGCGGGCCGAGCCGGGCGATGATGTCCTTGTGGACTCGGGTCTTGAGATCGGCAAAGGGATCGGAGACCACCGAGGTGCGTTCCAGGGCCGGCTTGCCGGACTCCTGACCCGCCTCGACCTCGGTGCCGTCCTGCCCCGCGACCTGGATGCGAGACTGCAGCGACACGGGTTATCCCTTCCTTCGGAACTTCTTGCCGCCGCTCTCGACGGCGCCGGTCGTGCGCAGCGGCACGAGCTTGTCGGCGACATCCTGCAGCGACTTGCCAACGGCGGAGCGCGGGCTCGAGATCGCGATCGGGACGCCTCGGTTGACCGAGACTGCGACCTCGCGCTCGACCGGCACCTCGAACGCGACCTTCATGTCCAGCGCGCGCTCGATCTCCTGGGCCTTCAGCCCGACCTTCGACCCCGCGCGGTTCAGCAGCAGGTGCCGCCGCTCCTTGGGGTAGTGCAGCAGGTCGAGCGTCTGCATCGTCAGCTTGATGTTCTTGACCGTCGGCACGTCGGGCGACGCCACCAGCACCAGCTGGTCGGTGCGGTCCAGGGTGGACAGCACCGGGCCGTGGAAGAACGGCGGCGTGTCGACAACGATCACGTCGTAGCTCTCCTTGGCCACGGCGAACAGGTGGCCGAGGCGCTCCTCGGTGACCAGCTCGGCGTCCTCCGGGCGCAGCGGTGCAGGAAGCACATGCACGCCGGACGAGTGGGCCGTGACGTAGCCGGCCAGGGCGTCGGTGTCCAGCTCGCGACGAGCCATGACCAGGTCATAGATCGTCTTCTCGGGCTCGATGCCCATCATGATGGCGGCGTCGCCGAACTGCAGGTCGAGGTCCAGCAGCAGGGTCTTGCGCTGCTGCTGGCGCGCGACCGTCGCGGCCAGGTTGCAGGCCAGAACGGTCTTGCCGGCCCCGCCCTTGGGCGAGAAGAACGTGACCACACGGCCTTCCAGCGCCGCGGTGGTCTTGCCGCTTCCGCCGCCCGTTGCCCGGCCGGCCGCCAGCGAGTTCGCCTTCTTGATGGTGAAGACGATGCCGTCGGTCAGCTGCGGCAGCAGCACCACGTCGAAGATCCCGGCAGACAGCGCCTCCGAGAGCAGGGCGTTGGCGCTGGCCGAGGTGACCAGCACGATCGGGGCCGCGGTGACGCTGCGGATTGCCTCGATCTCAGCGGTGGGAACGTGATCGGTGGAGGTGGTGCCGTGCAGGATCACCTGCGCCCCGGACTCGGCCAGCTTGGTGCCGGCCTTGGCGGGGTCGGCGGCGGTGCCGACGAGCTCCACCTCGGGGTGATCAGCGAGACCCTCCCTCACCTCGGCGAGGCCGTTGGCCGCGCCGGTGATGAATACCTTGATCGGTGAGGAGCTCAATGTCCCGTCCCCTTCGAGCTGAAGGCCGCGATGATCTGGCGGGCGTTGAGGCCCTCGAAGATCACGGACTGCACCGTGGCCAGGGTGATCGGGCCATCCTGCGAGCCGTTGGCGGGCCGCAGCACGAACCAGAGAGCACCGTCGCCGCCGTGTAGCGTGAAGGTGATCTTCGGCACCACCGTGTCAGGCACCGCGACGGTGATCGACGGGGTGGTGGTGCTCGCGGCCAGCTGGCCGGTGGTCGTGTTGACGTCGGGCGCCTTCAGCACCTGCACGTCGCGCACGATGATACGGCTGACGTCGTAATCGGGGTCGCCGTTGGACGGGTGCACCGTGTAGGTGCCGACCATGTCGACGTGATCGCCGGCCTGGATCGTGCCGCCCAGAAGCTCGTCCGGGGTGAGGCCGATCTGCATGGCGCGGTAGTTCTGCTTGATCTGCGTGACCAGCCGTGTCTCGTCCGAAGGTGCGAACATCGACGCGGTGACCTGCTGACCGGAGTACAGATCCTGCTTGGTGACGTAGGAGCTATTCAGCGACTTCTCGTCGGTCAGGGCGCCAACGATCACGTCCTGCTGCACGACCTGATGGGACTGGATCTGGCCGCCCGAGATCGCGTCGGCGACTGTGGTGCCGGCCGGGATGTCGGCGGTCGCAACCAGAACCGTGGTGGTCTGCTGCGAGTTATGTGCCTGCTTCTGCACATTCCCCGTGTACATGATCACGAGGAACGCCGCGATGCCGGCCAAAACCAGCGCGATCGCGATGTTACGGACGTTGTACGTCATGCGGCTGCCTCACTTGGGACGGAAGACGTAAGAGACCTAGCTGAGGTGCTATCGGCACGGCCTCTTCGGGACTTGAGGGTCACGCGAAATCCAGCTGCGCGACCACCGTTGGGGGGATCTGCTACTCGATGCGCTGGGTGGTCGTGGAGGTCAGCGTTCCCGACCCCACCACCACGCCCATGATGCTGATGCTGTACGGATACGTGACAGTCACGGTCACCGACTGCCCAGCCGTCCACGGCTGGCTCGGAGACACCGTGATGCCCATATTGGACTTGTTGAGCGACCACACCGACGCCTTGACGGTGTTCTGCACCGTCGTGACGCCGTTTGCGTCCGTTCGCGACACGATCGCCTTGCGGGCGCCGTCGCGTGCGGCGTTCGTGACCTGGATGTAGTCGGTGAACGCCTGACCGAACTGGAAGATCCCGATCAGCAGCAGGAACAGCACCGGCATGACCAGCGCGAACTCCACCATCGCCTGTCCCGAGGAACGGCCGCCGGCCCGACGTGGTCGGGCGGGGGTTCGATGAGCCTTGGTGTGCGGGGGACGGATCATCAGGCAGGGGGGGCCAAAGCGTTGGGTGTTACTCGACCCGCATCGTGGTCGAAGAGGTCAGATTGCCGGACGAGACAACCAGGCCGATGATGCTGATCGAATACGGGTAGGTGACCTGCACCTTCACGTCCGAGCCCTGGATGAACGTCGGGTTGTTGGGATACGTGATCCCCATGTTGGACGCGTTCAGCCCCGGCGCCGCAGACTTGGCGGCGGCGGTGGCCGCGCTCTCGGCGCCGGCGACTCCCAGCGAACGGCTCGTGGCCGCCTTGCGCGCACCCTCGCGGGCGGCGGCAGTCACCTGGATGTAGTTGTTGAAGAGCACTCCGAACTGGAGGATCGCGAACAGCACCAGCAGCAGCACGGGAAGGATGACGGCGAACTCAACGACCGCCTGGCCTTCGTCGGTTGTGGTGCGTTTCTTGATCTTCACGGAGCTCCCAGACCCTGGGTGACGTGTGCGGGGGACAAAAGTAGGCGGGCTCCCGGGCCACTGAGGACCCGGGAACCCGCCGAGGGAAGCCATAATTACATGGCGGCAATCACGCTATTGAGAACGGCGGAGATCTTGGTGCTCAGGAGGCCGAGGGTGACCACCACAGCAATGGTGATGACGCCGAGCACGACGGCATACTCAGCCATCGTCTGGCCCGACTCCTCCTTGAGATCCGCGAACAGGCGGCTCAGGTACTCGATCAAGGAATTCACCTCCCCCCATCCAGTTTCGCGGAGCCGCCGCGGGAGGCGGATCCTGTTCGATCTGTTTCGGCAGTTGCCATGGAGCCTTGAGGGCTTGCTGGCGATTTCCCCTGTTTGGGGGAACTGCCGTCGTAGACGGTGTATCTCACTGATAGGCGCTGGCCTGATCGGCTGGTATCACCCGTTCGGATACTTTGAGCGCCCGGGAATTCGCTATGGTGCGCCGCCATGGCGACGGTGATCGACGGCAAACAGACCGCGGCGGCGGTGCAGGCGCGGGTCGGTCGCGAGGTGGCCGAGTTCGTCGCCGAGACCGGGCACACGCCCGGCCTGGTCACCATCCTGGTGGGCGAGGACCCGGCCTCACAGGTGTATGTCCGCAGCAAGGGTGAGCGCACCCGCGAGCTGGGCATGGCCTCGTTCCACGAGCAGCTGCCGGCGACCTCCAGCCAGGACGAGGTCGAGAGCGCCGTCGCACGCTGGAACGCCGACGAGCGGGTGGACGGGATCCTCGTGCAGCTGCCGCTGCCGGGCGACCTCGACTCGAAGCCGGTGCTGGAGCTGATCGAGCCGACCAAGGATGTGGACGGGTTCCACCCGATCAGCGTGGGCCGGCTCGTGGCCAACCAGCCGGGGCTGCGTCCCTGCACGCCGGCGGGCGTGATGGAGCTGCTGCGCGCCTACGACATCCCGGTCACCGGCGCCGAGGCCGTCGTGGTGGGCCGCTCCGACATCGTCGGCAAGCCGGTGGCGCTGCTGCTCCTGCACCAGAGCGCCACGGTCACCATTGCCCACTCGCGCACCCGCGACCTGGGCGAGGTGACGCGCCGGGCCGACATCCTGGTGGCGGCTGTGGGTCGGCCACAGATGATTACGGGCGACATGATCAAGCCGGGCGCGGCCGTGATCGACGTCGGCATCAACCGCACCGAGGCGGGCCTGGTGGGCGACGTCGACTACGGGTCGGCCTCGCAGGTGGCCGGCGCGATCACCCCTGTGCCGGGCGGCGTGGGCCCGATGACGATCGCCATGCTGCTCTCGAACACGCTGGAAGCGGCCCGCCTGCGGCACTGAGCCGCGGCCGTCCCGTGGCCGTCCCAAATCGGCCGCGATTGCGGCCGACCGCACGGTCCTCTATATTCGCGCGATTCAGCAAAGCGGTCCATACCGGTCCGCTGGTCGAGGAGGACCTAGGTTGGCAGAAGGTACGGTCAAGTGGTTCAGCAACGAAAAGGGTTACGGCTTCATCCAGCAGGACGGCGGTGAGGACGTGTTCGTGCACTTCTCGGAGATCCAGGGCGACGGCTACAAGAGCCTGGCCGAGGGTCAGCGGGTCGAGTTCGAGGTCGCCCAGGGGAACAAGGGGCTGCAGGCCAGCGCAGTCCGCCCGATCGGATAGCGAAGCCGTCGAGGGCGCCGGAGGGTGGGATCCGGCGCCTGACGGTCGTCTATCCTCTCGATCGATGGCCATCTCCTCCGACGACGTGCTGCACGTGGCGCGGCTCGCCAACCTCTCGCTGAGCGACGAAGAGGTGGCGCGCATGTCGGAGCAGCTGTCCGGGATCCTCGGCCACGTCGATGCTCTGGCCGCCCTCGACCTGGAGGGTGTGCCGCCGACCGCGCACGCGCTCGAGGTCGAGAACGTGACGCGGCCCGACCGGTCACGCCCCAGCTGGCCGCGCGACGAGGTGCTCGCCAACGCCCCGGCCGCGCAGGATGGCGCGTTCCGGGTACCTCCGACCTCATGACCCCGGATACCCTCGGTCTCACCGCCGAAGGCTGCATTGCGCTGCTCGACGCCGGCGACGTGTCGTGCGCGGAGCTGGTGGACGCCTACCTGGCGCGCATCGAGCAGCAGGACGGCGACCTCAACTGCTACCTGCGCACCCGTGCCGACGCCGCACGCGAGGAGGCTGCGCGGTTCGACCGCGAGGGTCGCAGCGGCCTGCAGGGCGTCCCGATCGCGCTCAAGGACATCCTCTGCGTGCGGGGCGAGGAGACCACGGCCGGCTCCCGCATCCTGGTGGGGCACCGGCCGCTGTACGACGCCGGCGTCGTCACCCGCGCCCGCGCGGCCGGGTTGATCCCGCTCGGCAAGACCAACATGGACGAGTTCGCAATGGGCTCGTCCACGGAGCACTCCGCCTTCGGCACCACGCACAACCCCTGGGACACGCGCATGGTGCCCGGCGGGTCCAGCGGCGGCTCGGCGGCGGCCGTGGCCGCGGGGCTGGCGCCGCTGGCACTGGGCACCGACACCGGCGGCTCGATCCGGCAGCCGGCGGCGCTCTGCGGGGTGGTCGGCATGAAGCCCACGTACGGCGCCGTCTCGCGCCATGGCCTGATCGCCTTCGGCAGCTCGCTCGACCAGATCGGGCCGTTCGCGCTCACGGTCCGCGACGCAGCGCTGGCGCTGCAGGTGATCGCCGGCCGCGATCACTGCGACTCGACCTCGGTGGAGCTGCCGGAGCCGATCGCCGTGCCCGAAGGTGACGACCTGAGCGGGGTGACCATCGGGGTGCCCACTGACCTGCTCGCCCAGGGCGTGGAGCCGGGTGTGCGTGAGGCGTTCGACCGCTCGCTGGAGCATGCGCAGCACCTGGGAGCCACGGTGCGCGAGATCACGCTGCCGACGGCCGTCCACGCCCTCCCCGCCTACTACCTGATCGCCCCCGCCGAGGCCTCGGCCAACCTGGCCCGGTTCGACGGGGCGCGCTACGGCCTGCGGCTCGAGGAGCCGGGTGACACGGTCGTCGAGATGTACGGGCGCACGCGCTCGAGCGGGTTCGGAGCCGAGGTCAAGCGCCGCATCATGCTCGGCACGTACGTGCTCTCGGCCGGCTACTACGACGCCTACTACGGCACCGCCCAGCGGGTGCGCACCCTGATCCGGCGCGAGTTCGACCAGGCGTTCGCCGACGTCGACCTGATCGCCACGCCGGCGTCACCGACGGTGGCCTTCCCGATCGGCGAGCGGATCGACGACCCCTGGGCCATGTATGCGTGTGACCTGCTGACGGTGCCGGTGAACCTGGCCGGCCTGCCCGGGATCTCGCTGCCGTGCGGACTCGCGGAGGGGCTGCCGGTGGGCCTGCAGCTGATCGGCTCGGCCTTCTCGGAGAACCGGATCCTGGCCGCCGCGCACGCGCTCGAGGGTGCCATCGGGTTCGACCCGGTGCCCGCTGCGATGAGGGGGGCGGGATGAGCGAGGCCGCCTGGGAGCCGGTGATCGGGCTCGAGATCCACGTCCAGCTGAACACCGCCACCAAGATGTTCTGCGCCTGTGAGAACCACTTTGGCGCCGAGCCGAACACGCTCACCTGCCCGCTCTGCCTGGGCCACCCGGGCGTGCTGCCGGTGATCAACCAGGGGGCGGTCGAGAAGGCGATCGAGATCGGCCTGGCGCTGAACTGCGCGATCGCCGAGCGCAGCGTGTTCCACCGCAAGAACTATTTCTACCCGGACAGCCCCAAGGCCTATCAGATCAGCCAGTACGACGAGCCGATCTGCCTGGAGGGCCATCTCGACGTCGACGGCGGGAGGATCGGCATCACCCGGGCCCACCTCGAAGAGGACGCCGCCAAGCTCGTCCACAGCGGCGGTGAGGCGGGCCGCATCGGTGGCGCGGAGTACACGCTGGTCGACTTCAACCGGTGCGGCACGCCGCTGGTCGAGATCGTGACCGAGCCCGACCTACGGTCGCCGGAGCAGGCCATCGCCTTCCTGGCGCTGCTAAAGAACACCCTGCAGACGATCGGCGTCTCCGACGTCGACATGGAGAAGGGGTCGCTGCGGTGCGATGCCAACGTGTCGGTGCGGCGGGCCGGAAGCGGCGAGTTCGGCACCAAGACCGAGCTCAAGAACATGAACTCGTTCAAGTTCCTGGGCGACGGGATGGCGGCCGAGATCCGGCGCCAGATCGACCTGCTGGAGCGCGGGCTCCAGGTCGTGCAGGAGACCCTGCACTACGACCCCGGCACGAAGGCGCTGCGGTCGCTGCGCTCCAAGGAGGAGGCGCACGACTATCGCTACTTCCCGGAGCCGGACCTGGTGCCGCTGGCGCCCTCGCCGGAGCTGATCGAGCGGTTGCGCGACGGGCTGCCGGAGCTGCCGGCGGCACGCATCGAGCGGTTCGCCTCGCAGCACGGCCTGCCGCCGGCCTACGCCACCGACCTCAACTCCGAGCCGCGCCTGGCGGACTACTTCGAGGCGGTGGCCGCTTCGTCCGACGCCAAGTCCGCGGCCGACTGGGTTCTGAACACACGCCCGGCACCGGTCGACACCGTGCCGGCCGCGACGCTGGCGTCGCTGATCGGCCTGATCGCCGGCGGCACCATCACCAACAGCATCGCCCGGCAGGTGTACGAGTTGCTGGTCGCTGACCCCAGCGCCGATCCTGCGGAGCTGGTCGAGCGCCACGGTCTCGCGTCGATCGGCGACAGCGGCGAGCTGGAGGCGATGGTGGACGAGGTGATCGCCGAGAACCCCGCCTTCGTCGAGCAGTTCCAAAGCGGCAAGGACGGCGTGATCAACGCGCTGGTGGGCCAGGTCATGAAGCGCACCCAGGGCCGCGCCGACGCCCGTCAGGTGCAGGAGCTGCTGCGCTCGAAGCTGTAACGCAGGCGCAGCGGCCCTCCATCTAGACTGCGGCCGTGCCCGAGCGGACCTACCTGATCACGCCCGGCCCCACGCCGGTGCCGCCCGAGGTGGCGGCCGCAATGGCCCGGCCCCTGATCCACCACCGCAGCCCCGACTTCAAGGTGCTGCTGGAGCAGACCCTGGCGCAGCTGAGGCGCGCCTTTGCGACCGAGCAGGAGGTGCTGCTGTTCGCCGGTTCCGGCACGTCGGCGATGGAGTCGGCGGTGGCCAACCTGCTGTCCCCGGGCGACGACATCCTGGTTGCGTCGGCCGGCAACTTCGGCGATCGCTGGACGAAGATCGCGCGCGCCTACGGCATCGAGCCTCGCCTCCATGCGCAGCCCTGGGGTGAGGCGCTCGATCCTGCGGCCGTCGCCGCGGAAGCGCAGGGTGCCGTGGCGGTCTACATCACGCACTCGGAGACGTCGACGGGTGTCGTCCACGACGTCCGCGCGATCGCCGAGGCGCTGCGGCCGGCCGGTGCGCTGCTGGTGGTGGACGCCGTCTCCAGTCTGGGCGGCGTCGAGTTGGCGATGGACGAGTGGGGCGTCGACGTGGTCGTGTCCGGGTCGCAGAAGGCACTCATGACGCCGCCTGGGCTCGCCTTCGCTGCAGCGTCGGAGCGCGCCTGGGCGATCTCCGAGCAGGCGACACTGCCGCGCTTCACCCTGGACTGGCGGGTCACGCGGGACTCGCAGGCGAAGGTGCAGACCCCGTTCACGCCGCCGATCACGCTGGTCGCCGGGCTGAATACCGCGCTGGGCATGATCGAGGCCGAGGGCACCGAGAACGTGTGGGCGCGCAACCGGCTGCTGGGCCGCGCCACGCGCGAGGGCGCGAAGGCGCTCGGGCTGGAGCTGTTCTCCCCGGACGACGACAGCTCGTCGATGGTGACCGCCGTGCAGATGCCGGACGGCGTCGACGGCCAGGAGGTGTACGGGCTGCTGCGGGATCGCTTCGGCGTCGTGCTGGCGGGCGGCCACGGCCCGCTGCGCGGCAAGGTGATCCGGATCGGCCACATGGGCTACATGAACCGGTTCGACATCATCACCGCGCTGTCGGCGCTGGAGCTTGTGCTGGGCGACCTCGGCTACCAGGCGCCGACCGCAGGCGCCGGGGCGGCGCGGGCGGTGGAGGTCTTCGCGCAGCTCGAGACCAGCCGTGTCTGAGCTGGCCCAGCCGTCCCGGCCGGCCGTGCGCCGCAGCACCGACCGCGCCCGGGTGCTGATCACGGAACAGATCGCCCAATCCGGCGTCGAGCTGCTGTCCGACCGCTTCGATGTCGACGTCGAGCTGGACATCTCCGCGGATCAGCTGTGCGACCGGATCAGCGACTACGACGCGCTGATCGTGCGCAGCAAGACCCGCGTCGACGCCGGCGTGCTGGCGTGCGCGACGCGGCTGAAGGTCGTCGGCCGGGCGGGTACCGGGGTCGACAACGTGGACGTCGACGAGGCCACGCGGCGCGGCATCATCGTGGCCAACGCGCCCGGCTCGAACATGGTGTCGGCCGCGGAGCACGCGATCGGGCTGCTGCTCGCCCTGGCCCGTAACATCCCGCAGGCGCACGCCGCGCTGGTCGACGGCCGCTGGGAGCGCTCGCGGTTCGGCGGCGTGGAGCTGTGCGGGAAGACGCTGGGCGTGCTCGGCTTCGGGCGCATCGGCCAGCTGGTCGCCGCCCGCGCCCGCGGCCTCGGCATGCAGGTGATCGCGCACGACCCGTTCGTGACGCCGGAGCGGTTCCGGGAGGCGCAGGTCACGCACGCCACGCTCGAGCAGGTGCTGGCAGGCGCCGAGTTCATCTCGCTGCACGCCCCGCTGACCAGCGAGACGCACCACCTGATCCGAGACGAGACGATCGATCTGATGCAGCCCGGGGTGCGGATCGTGAACGCCGCGCGCGGAGACCTGATCGACCTGGACGCGCTGGTGGGGGCCCTCAAGGACGGCCGGGTGGCGGCCGCCGCGCTGGACGTGTTCCCGACCGAGCCCTACACCGAGGGCGAGATCCTGACCCTGCCGAACGTGGTGGTGACGCCGCACCTGGGCGCCTCGACGCAGGAGGCGCAGGACCGCGCCGGCGTGATCGTGGCCGAGCAGGTGGTGGCGGCCCTGTGCGGCGAGTTCGTCTCCAACGCTGTCAACATCCCTCTGGGACGGGCCGAGGACATGGAGGTGATGGGGCCGTTCGTGCCGCTGGCGTTCAAGCTGGGGCGGCTAGCCGCAGGGCTCAGCGGCGGCGGCTTTGATCGTGTCGAGGTGACCTGTTCGGGATCGCTGGCCGAGTACGACACGCGGTTGCTGACGTCCGCGGCGCTGGCCGGCGCGTTCGCGGGACAGGTGGACGAGCAGGTGAACCTGGTCAACTCGCGGGCCCTGGCCGACGGCATGGGCATCCACGTGGTCGAGTCGGCGCAGCCGTCCACCGGGCACTTCACCAACCTGGTGAGCGTGGCCACGCTGCCCGGTGACACCGTGTCCGGCACCACCATCGGTCGTGACGACCGACCCTGGCTGGTGGGGGTGCATCCGTACCAGGTCGAGATCGAGCTGGACGCGCACATGGTCGTGATGCTGAACGACGACCGGCCCGGCATGATCGGGCGCGTCGGAACGCTGCTGGGCGAGGAGGGGGCGAACATCGCCAACATGAACGTGTCGCGAAACGTCCGCGGCGAGGAGGCCGTGATGGTGCTGTCGGTGGACACGCCGCCCGAGCCGCAGGTGCTCGAGCGGCTGCGGGGCGAGGCCGGAATCCACTCCGTGCGGGTCGTATCGCTGGCCGGCCTGTGACTCCAGCAGCCCGCGGCGTCCGGTAGCATCAGACCACATCCGCGGACGAAAAGGACGGGCCGATGCAGGCGACGGAGAAGATCTGGCGTAACGGGAGTTTCATACCGTGGGACGATGCCCAGGTCCACGTCCTGACGCACGCCCTCCACTACGGCACCGGCGTGTTCGAGGGGATCCGCGCCTATGCGACGCCGAAGGGCACGGCCGTGTTCCGCCTGAACGCGCACCTGGAGCGCCTGCGGCGGTCCGCGGCGCTGTACGAGATGGACCTCGGCCTGTCGACGGCGGAGCTGGCCGCGGCGATCCACGAAACGATCGCGTCGAACGGCGTGAGCTCCTGCTACGTGCGGCCGATCGTGTTCCGCGGCTACGGCGAGATGGGCCTGTTTGCGCTCAACAACCCCGTCGACGTGGCGATCGCCGTGTGGCCGTGGGGCGCCTACCTGGGCGAGGACGCGCTGGAGACCGGCGTCCGTTGCAAGGTGTCGAGCTTCCGGCGCTACGGGCCCAATACGATGCCGCCGGCTGCGAAGGCCTCCGGCCAGTACATCAACTCCGTGCTCGCCAAGCATGAGGCCACGCGCAGCGGCTACGACGAGGCGATCCTCCTGAACGAGCAGGGGTTCGTCGCCGACGGCTCGGGCGAGAACGTGTTCGTGGCGCGCGACGGCGTGCTGTACACGCCGCCCACCAGCGATTCATGCCTGCCGGGCATCACCCGCGAGAGCGTCATCCAGATGGCGCAGTCGCTCGGCTTCGAGGTGCGCGTGGCGACGCTGGTGCGAACCGACCTCTACTTCGCCGACGAGGCGTTTCTGTGCGGCACGGCCGCCGAGGTGACGCCGATCGCATCGGTGGACGGCCAGGAGATCGGCGGCCGCGGCCCGATCACCAAGCAGATCCAGGAAGTTTTCTTCGCCACCGTCGAGGGCCGCGACGAGCGCTTCGCCGAGTTCCTCGAGTACCCGGCAACGACGCCGGTAGGCCTCTAGTCAGGATGGTCGGCCCCACGAGCTACGCGGCGCTGGATCTGGTCTGGGACACGCTGGACGCCACGATCGTCCTCGGCCAGGACATGCCCAGCCTGCCCTGCGGACGCTCCCGTCGTCCAGCGCGCCCCATCCCGCGCCCAGCATCCACGCATCCCGTGAGGCCAACCATCTGATGGTCGCCGTCCGCCAGATCCCGTTGGCGCGCCCGTACCTGGACGGCCGCGAGGAGGAGCTCGTGCTCGATGTGCTGCGCTCGGGCGACCTTGCGCTGGGCCCGATGTACCGGCGCTTCGAGGAGGCGTTCGCCGACATCGCCGGCACCGCCCATGCGGTCGCCTGCTCGAGCGGGACGGCCGGCCTGCACGCCAGCCTGGCGCGGCTGGGCGTGGGCCCCGGCGACGAGGTGATCACCTCATCCTTCTCCTTCGTCGCGTCGGCCAACGTGATCCTGTTCCAGCACGCGACGCCGGTGTTCGCCGACATCGACGAGCAGACGTTCAACGTCGACCCCGCGGCGGTCGAGGCGGCCGTCACGCCGCGCACCAAGGCGATCCTCCCGGTGCACATCTTCGGCTACCCGTGCGACATCGGCGGCATCAACGCGATCGCGGAGCGGCATGGCCTGCCGGTGGTCGAGGACGCCTGCGAGGCCCTGGGAGCGAGCGTGGACGGCCGGCCGGTCGGTGCGTTCGGCAACCCCGCCGTCTACGGCTTCTACCCGAACAAGCAGATCACCACCGGCGAGGGTGGCATGATCACGACCGACGACCCCGACGTCGAGCGGGAGCTGCGCAGCATCGTCAACCAGGGGCGCTCGGACAACGGCGACTGGCTGGTGCACCAGCGGCTCGGGTTCAACTTCAGGATGGATGAGATGTCCGCGGCCGTCGGGCTCGCCCAGCTGGAGAAGCTGGAGTTCATGCTGGCCGAGCGGGCGCGGGTGGCCCGCCGCTACGGCCAGCAGCTGGCCGGGGTTGAAGGCGTCGAGCTGCCGTACGAGGGGCGCCATCCCCGCAGCTGGTTCATCTACCACGTGCGGCTGGCCGAGCACATCGACCGCGCATCGGTGATCGAAGCGATGGCGGCGCGCGGCATATCGACACGCCCCTACCTGCCCGCCATCCACCTGCAGCCCGAGTACCGGAACCTGGGGATGCACGAGGGGATGCTTCCGGTGACCGAGCGGGTCAGCCGCTCGACGCTGGCACTGCCGTTCTTCATCCAGCTGCAGGACGAGGACGTCGACCACGTCTGCGCCTCGCTGCGCGAGGTGCTCGAGACGCCGGCCTGAGATGGCGGTGCCCATGGTCTTCCTGGGGCACGGAAAGTACGCGCGGGCCGACCGCATCTTCGCCCTGGAGCCGATCGGCGACGACCGCGGAGACGGCCGCCGCACGCGCGTCTGGGTCGAGGGCATCGCCGAGCCGCTGATCGCCTCGCGCACCGAGCGCACGATCCTGGCCGACATGGAGCAGGCCCAGTCGGACGATGCGGCGATCCGCCGCAGCAAGCGTCCACAGACCTCGTTGTTCGAGTGAGCGCGGACACGCAGCTGCTGACGGTGGGATGGCTGCCCATGGAGCCCTCCCTGCTGGCGCCCGAGGGGGAGCTGGCCGGCACCGTGGACGTCCCCAGCACCGTGCTGCTCCTGCGCCGGGCGACCGGGACGGTGCTCGTCGATGCCGGCTCGGGGCCGCTGGTGGGCGAGTGGCCGGGAAGCGGCGACGATCTCGCCGGCGCGCTGGCCACGGCCGGCTGTGATCTGGATCAGGTCGACCTGGTGGTGCTGACCCACCTCGACTTCGACCACTGCGGGGGGTGCCTGCTGCTGCCGGGCGTGCCGGTTGCAGTGCCGGCCGGCGCAGAGCCCTCGAGCGAAGGCAGCGAGCGCGTCGTCGCGCAATTGGTGGCGGAGGGACGGCTGAGCTGGATCGCCGACGGCGAGCAGGCGTCGGACGGCCTCACCCTGCGCTCGGCGCCCGGTCACCGCAGCGGACACTCGGTGCTGGAGGTGGACGGCGGCCTCGTCCATCTGGCGGACGTCGTGCACCACCCGCTGCACGTGCGGCATCCGGAGTGGGACCATGCCTTCGACTCCGACGCGGACCTGGCGCGTACCACGCGGACGGCACTGCTGGCCGAGATGGCGGAGCGCGGCGTGCTGGTGTCGGCCTCCCACATCGAGGGCTTCGGGCGGATCCAGCGCTCGGCCGCCGGGGAGCTCTCGTGGCAGCCCCAGTGATCCCGCCGCTCGATCTGGCGGGCGATCCCGTGGTCGCGGCGGAACGGCTGATCGGCTGGACGCTGCTCGTGGACGGCGTGGGCGGCCCGATCGTGGAGACCGAGGCCTACCGCCATGACGATCCAGCGTCACACGCCTTCTCGGGACAGACCGCGCGGAACGCGGTCATGTTCGGCCCACCCGGTCACATCTACGTGTACCTGTCATACGGCATCCACTGGTGCATGAACATCTCGTGCGGGCCGCCCGGCGTCGGCGGCGGCGTGCTGATCCGGGCGCTGGAGCCGGCGCAGGGCATCGACCAGATGCGGGAGCGGCGCGGCGACCGGCCGCTGCGCGAGCTGACAAGCGGCCCCGGCCGGGTCGGCCAGGCCCTGGGCGCAGGCCCGTGGCTGGCCGGCCGTCGAGCCGATCTCCGGCCGCCCGACCGCATCCGCCAGGTGGCCGCCACCGTCCGCGTCGGCATCTCCAAGGCCGTCGAGCAGCCGTGGCGGTTCCTCGACCCGGACTCGCCGTACGTGAGCCGCCGTCCGCGCCGGGCCGCGTAGAATCGCCCCATGGCCACCACAGAGACGCCCCTCCTCGACGACCTCACCTGGCGCGGGCTGATCGCCCAGGTGGCGAGTGAGGACCGGCTTGCCGAGCTGGTTACTGCGGGCGGGGCCACGGTGTACTGCGGGTTTGACCCGACCGCCCCGTCTTTGCACGTGGGCCATCTGGTGCCCCTGCTGACGCTGGCCCGGTATCAGCGGGCCGGAGTTCGTCCGATCGCCCTCGCCGGAGGCGGCACCGGAATGATCGGGGACCCGTCGGGGCGCACGAGTGAGCGCATGCTGAACGAGGCCGGCACTGTCGACGCCTGGACGGAACGAATCCGTGGCCAGCTGTCTCGGTTTCTCGACTTCGACGCAGGCGCGCTCCTGCTCAACAACCTGGACTGGCTCGCGCCGCTGACGGCGATCGAACTGCTGCGCGACGTCGGCAAGCACTTTCCGATGGGATGGATGCTCGGAAAGGAGTCGGTGCGCACACGCATCGAGGGCGAGGGCCTCTCGTTCACAGAGTTCAGCTACATGGTGCTGCAGTCCTACGACTTCCTGCATCTGGAGCGCGCGCACGGCTGCCTCCTGCAGATCGGCGGCAGCGACCAGTACGGCAACATCACGGCTGGGATCGAGCTGATCCGGCGGGCGGATGGCGCTGGTGCTGCCGGCCAGACGGTTCCCCTGATCACGGACGCTTCCGGTCAGAAGTTCGGAAAGTCGACGGGCGCGGCGGTGTGGCTGGATCCGGAGCGAACATCGCCGTACGCCTTCTACCAGTACTGGTTGAACGTCGACGATCGTGACGCCGGTCGCTACCTGCGGCTGTTCACGTTTCTCGACCGGCCTGACATCGAGGCGATCGAGGCCTCGCAGGCCGAGCGGCCTGAACGGCGGGAGGCCCAGCGCAGGCTGGCGCAGGAGATGACGGTAATGGTGCATGGCGACCAGGAGTGGCGGAGGGCGGTGGAGGTCAGCGAGGCACTGTTCGGCAAGGGCAGGCTGGGCGATCTCGAACCGGAGCGGCTGGAGGTCGCGCTGGAGGCCGCCCCGACCGTACGGCTGGGTGCGGGCATCGAGCGGTCGTACGCCGCCCTGATGGTCGAGACGGGGCTGGCCAAGAGCACGTCGGAGGCAGCGCGACTGGCGGCCGGCGGCGGCGTCTACGCCAACGACGACAAGATCGAGGACGTCTCGGTTACGCCGCCGGATGCGGCCTTCCTCGGCGGCCGGGTGCTGGTTCTGCGCCGGGGACGCCGTTCCCACGGCCTCGTAGTGCGCGGCTGACCCGCCTGCGACGGTTCCGATTTGCGCGCGAGCAGCGGGCCGTGCATACTCCTTGGTCGGCCGCCTGGAGAGCTTCCGGGCGGTTTTTTGTGGGACTCCGGAGTTGCCCGGCGAGCGTCGGGCTGGTAGTCTTGCAGGTCGCGCCTACGGCGTGCTGGTCTTTGAAAACTCAACAGTTCAGGGGTCACCGACTCCCTGGCCTTCGGGCCCGTGGGACGGTGACCACGTCGGGTTCGTCCGGCACCCTTCGGGGTGACCGGTAACCTCGTCATGTGTCCTGCGCGGCCTTCGGGCCTCGGTGGATGCATGGCCTTTGAGAGATGCAGTTCATCTCTCCTTCTACAGTTAGAAACCGGTCGATGAACCTCCGCCCTCGAGGTGGAGGGGAGGCCGTTTCGCAAGCTGTTCTCGGAGAGTTTGATCCTGGCTCAGGACGAACGCTGGCGGCGTGCTTAACACATGCAAGTCGAGCGGAAAGGCCCCTTCGGGGGTACTCGAGCGGCGAACGGGTGAGTAACACGTGGGTAATCTGCCCTAGACACAGGAATAACCAGTGGAAACGCTGGCTAATGCCTGATGATGTGCCGGCCTTTCGGGGCTGGTACCAAAGGTAGCTTCGGCTTCCGGTCTTGGATGAGCCCGCGGCCCATTAGCTTGTTGGCGGGGTAATGGCCCACCAAGGCTTCGATGGGTAGCTGGTCTGAGAGGACGATCAGCCACACTGGGACTGAGACACGGCCCAGACTCCTACGGGAGGCAGCAGTGGGGAATCTTGCGCAATGGGCGAAAGCCTGACGCAGCAACGCCGCGT
>DASUHV010000079.1:0-8004 GCA_036273355.1 Gaiellales bacterium | reverse complement strand
GCCCTCGCCCGAGCGCCCACCGAGGGCGTCGATGTCGACGTACGAGTCGTAGGTGCCGACGGTGACCGGGATGCCCGGCTCGAGCCCCAGCTCGACGGCCGCCTGCGCCGTCAGCCTGCCCGCGATGTCGTCCGGTTCCCGCGGCTCCGGGATCGGGACGATCCGCTCGCCATCCGGCACCAGGTAGTCGGCAGCGGTGATGCGGTCGATGGTCGGTTCGCCGGTCAGTCGGCCGACCAGCAGCCCGGTCGTGTCAACCGCCAGCGCGGCGCGCCGGAACGCCTCCGGCTCGTGCTCGCGCCACCACAGCAGCTGCGGTGCCGCATGGTCAACCAGCTCCCCGGCCGGCACCCCAAGCATCTGCGCGAGCTGCGCCCGCTGCCCGGCTGTGCGGTCATCGTGCGCCGCCAGTCGCGCAGGGAGCAGCGGCTGCAACTGCTCGTCGACCAGTACCGGACGGCAGCCGGCGCCGGCCACCGTCACGATCGCGGTGCGGGCGTCCGGTGCCTGGTCGCGCACCTCGGCGACGGCCTGCCGCAGCTGCTGGTACCAACCGCGCGGATCCTCCGTCGGCGAGCCCAGCGTCCGGCTGCGGGCGACGATGCGGCCGTCCGCCGCCACCAGGGCGGCGCGCGCCCCGGTCAGGCCGACGTCGATGCCGAGCGCGGCGCCGCTCATCCGGCGCCGGACGCGACGGGCGCCAGCCGTGGCACGTTCGCAACAAGGGCGCGCGTCGCCTCGCTGGTGGGTCTGGCCAGCACCCGCTCGACCGGCCCCCGCTCCAGGATCCGGCCCTCCTCGATCACCGCGATCTCGTCGGCCACGCTGTGCACCAGCGCGAGGTTGTGGGTGACGAACAGCATGCTCAGGCCGCGGCGGCGTCGCAGCTCATCCAGCAGCTCGATGACCACCGCCTGCACGGACACGTCCAGGGCGGATGTGACCTCGTCACAGACCAGCAGCCGCGGCTCCACGATCAGCGCGCGGGCGATCGCAACCCGCTGGCGCTGGCCGCCGGACAGCTCGTGCGGGAAGCGGCGGCGGACGGCCGCGCTCAGCGACACGCTGTCCAGCGCGCGGCTGACGCGGCGGTCGATCTCGGCGCGGTCGGGATGCTCCTCGGTGTAGTGCAGCGGCTGGGCGATCGACTGCTCGATCGAGCGCCGCGGGTTGAGCGACGAGTAGGGGTTCTGAAACACATACTGGATCGCCTCGCGGGCGGCGGCAGGGCGCGCCCGCGCAGCCCTGGCGAGCTGGGCGCCGGCCAGCGAGATCGTCCCGGTGTACCCGGTGTGCAGGCCGGCGATGCAGCGTGCGAGCGTCGTCTTTCCCGACCCGGATTCGCCCACCAGCGCCAGGCTGGCGCCGATCGGGATCGACAGCGAGATGCCGTGCAGCACCGGCCGCGACCCGTACCCCGCGTCCAGGTCGTCGATCGCCAGCAGCGCCCCGCTACCCTCTGCTGCCACCTCGCGCGGCGCGACCCCGGGCCCGGCCGCGACGCGGGCGCCGGCCTGCTCGGCCACGCGGATGCACCAGGCACGGTGGCCCTCCCCAACCGCCACCGGCGGCGGGATCGCCTGCCGGCATTCCTCCACGGCCAGCGGGCAGCGCGGCGCGAACAGACACTGCTCCAGCCGCCGGCCGGGATCCGGTGCCTGACCGGGGATGCCGGTCAGCTCGCGGCGACCCTCGATGTCCGGCACCGCCTGCAGCAGTCCGTGCACGTACGGGTGGGCCGGCCGCTGCAGCACCTGGTCGGCGGGACCGACCTCGGCCAGCCGGCCGGCGTACATGACGGCGACGCGGATGGCCAGGCTGGAGACGACGGCCAGGTCGTGCGTCACATACACCACACCGCCGCCGTGCTCACGGCAGACGTCGCGGATCGTCTGCAGCACGCGCGCCTGGGTGGTGACGTCGAGGCCGGTGGTCGGCTCGTCCATCACGATCAGCCGCGGCCGGTTCACGATCGCCATCGCGATCGCGATTCGCTGCTGCTGGCCGCCGGACAGCTGGTGCGGATAGGACTCGAGCAGCGACCGCGTCGTCGGCAGCCCGACATCCTCCAGCACCTTGGTGACCAACACACGCCGGCCGGCCCGGTCCTCGTTCCGGCGGTGGAAGCTGATCACCTCCTCGAGCTGGGTGCCGACCCGAAGCGCCGGGTTGAGCGCCGAGGCGGGATCCTGCGGGACGTAGGTGACCAGCGAGCCGCGCTCGTGTTCCAACGCGTCCTCGTCCATCTCCAGCAGCGAGCGGTCGCCGACGCGAATGCGGCCGGACGAGGCGGCCAGGCCGCGGCGGGTGTAGCCGAGCAGCGCCAGCGACAGGGTCGTCTTGCCGCAGCCGGATTCGCCGGCCAGGCCCAACACCTCGCCCGGCCCCACCGTCAGCGAGACGTCGTCGACCACCCGCGCGCCCGTCCGCGGCACCTCGATCACCAGCCGTTCGACCGACAGCACCGGCTCCGGGGTCACGACGCCGGCACCTCCGTCGCCACGTGCTCGGCGCCGCCGAGCGCGTCGTCGGAGCCGCTCATGGACGGCGGCGCGATCGGTGCCTCGATCCCGAGCGCGGAGCGGGCGACGGCATCGCTGAACATGTTGACGCCGACCGTGAGGATCGCGATCAGCACGATCGGTGTCACCACCGGCCAGGGGTTCTGCTGGATGCCGATCCGGTTCTCGTTCACCATCAGCCCCCAGTCGGCCGACGGCGGCTGCAGGCCGAAGCCGAGGAAGCTGAGCGAGGCGATGATCGCAATCGAGTAGGTCAGCCGTAGCCCCGTCTCAACCATCACGGGGCTGATGATGTTCGGCACCACCTCGCCCAGGATCACCCGGCGGCGGGGGATGCCGAACGCCTCCGCGTACTTGACGTGGTCCTGCTCGACCGTGCGCAGGGTGGCGGCCCGGGCCACGCGTGCAACCTGCGGCGCATGGATCGCCGCCACCGCCAGGCAGACCAGCCACAGCTCGGGGCCGATGATGCTGACCAAAAGCAGCGCCAGAATGATCTGGGGGAATGCCAGCGCCACGTCCAGCGTACGCATGATCGCCTCGTCCAGCGCGCCCTTGACGTAGCCGGCGGTGGTGCCCAGGGCGGTTCCCACCACGATCCCGATCACCGTCGCCAGTACAGCCAACGCCAGGATCTCGCGGCCTCCCCACAGCACCCGCGACAGCACGTCGCGGCCGATGCCGTCGGTGCCCAGCCAGGCCTCCGAGCTGGGTCCGGCGTAGGGCAGGCCGACGAATGCTGTCGGCGACTTCGGTGCCACGAAGGGTCCGAGCAGCGCGATCAGCATGATCGGGATCACCAGCGCCAGTCCGACCTGTCCGCGCCGCGAACGGCACGTCCGCGCCAGCACGTCGAGCCACAACGCGCGCGACCGCCGCGGGGCCGGTGGTGCCGTCTCGCGTTGCGCCGTCACGACGACGTCCGCAGCTTCGGGGTGACCAGGATCACGACCACGTCGGCGATGATGTTCACGAGCACGTAGAACGCGGCCAGGATCAGCACGATCAGCTGGATCGTGGGCAGGTCGCGGGCGCTGACCGCGTTGACCAGCCCCTGGCCGATGCCGGGGTAGCCGAAGATGTACTCGACGACGACCACGCCCCCGGCCAGGTAGGCGAAGGTGAGTGCGATCGCCTGCACGGTCGGTGCCAGCGCGTTGGGCAAGGCGTGGCGTAGCAGCAGCACCCGGCGCGGCGTCCCCTTTAGCCGGGCCATCTCGATGTACTCGCTCTCCAGCACCTCGATCATTGCCCCCCGGCACATCCGGTAGATGTAGGGCACCACTGCGATCGTCAGCGTTGCCACCGGAAGCACCAGCACGGTGGGGTGCGACCACACGCTGGTGCCGGGCGCCACCAGCGATACCGGCGGCAGCACCTGCAGCACGATCGTGGCGAACAGGATGATCAGCGCGATCGCCACCACAAACTCGGGCAGCGCCGCCGCGGCCAGGGTGATCGTGGAAGTGGCGTGGTCGAACAGGCGGTCGCGGCGAAGCGCGGCCCACACGCCCAGCGCGATCGAGAGCGGGATGCCGACCAGCGCGACCACGATCAGCAGATAGAGCGAGTTGACGATCCGCGGCTCGACACCCGACCAGACCGGCAGCCCGTTCGCGATCGACGTGCCGGGGTTGCCCGTCAGCAGGTTCGACAGCCATGACCAGTACTGCTGCAGCCACGACTCGTTCAAGTGGAACTCGCGCCGGAAGGCGGCGAGTCGATCCGGCGTGGCGTCGCGGCCGAGCACCGCCCGGGCTGCGTCTCCCGGCAGCAGCTGGGTGGCGGCGAACACCACCACTGAGACCAGGAACAGGGTCAGCAGCCCGAGCAGCAGCCGCCGCACGATCGTCCGCAGCACGACGCTGTCCGACCACCGGGCGCGATTATCGCTCCGCTGTTCGCTCTGACTGGCTGGCATGCTGCTCATGCGACTAGCTGACGGTCATCCCGCCGTCGACGACGAGCGCGGACCCGGTCACGAACGACGACGCGTCCGAGGCCAGGAAGCGCACGCAGCGGGCGACCTCCTCGGCCGACCCCAGCCGGCCCATCGGCGCCTCGGCGGCGTAGGCGGCGAGAGCCGCCGCCGGGTCGTCCGCCGTTGCCGCAAATCGATCGGTGAGCGGCGTGTCGATGTTGCCCGGGCAGACGCAGTTGGCGCGTACCCCGCGCGGCGCGAGCTCGACCGCCAGCGCCCGGGTCAGCTGCAGCAGGCCGCCCTTGGAGGCGACGTAGGCAGCCGCGTAGGCCCGCCCAATCAACGAGGTGGCGGAGCCGATGGTGACGATCGACGCTCCCGCCCCCATCATCGGCAGCAGATCGCGGACGAGCCGGAACACAGAAGAGAGGTTGGTCTCGAGCACCCGGTCCCACTCGTCGTCGCCGAGGTCGTCAACCGCCGGCTCGTGGTCGAGGTCGATGCCGGCGTTCGTCACCAGCACGTCGACGCGACCAGGCCCGGACAGCAGCCGGTCGGCCAGTCGCTGTCGCTCCGCCTCGCTGGTGACGTCCATGCCGATTGGGTCACAGGCGTCGTCCTCCTTGCGAGCGGCCAGCGCCGCCGTCTCTGCCGCCGACGCCTCGCTGCGCGAGGTGGCCAGCACGTGCGCGCCGGCCGCCACCAGCTCGATCGTGATGGCGCGGCCGATGCCGCTGCCCGCGCCCGTGACCACGGCCACCCGGCCGTCGAGCCGGCCGAACCGGTCGGGCTCGCGGCGCGGCTCAACCTGCACTACCAGACCTCGTGGCCGAGGTCGGCGTAAAGGCCGGCATCGACGATCGTCGCCACCTCGGTAAACTCGCTGTGCTCCTGCTGGATCTGCGCCGTCTGGAACTCGTCTTCCCAGCGGTGCAGGATGGCCAGGTCGCGCACCCGCCAGATGGTCAGATAGAGGCCGGGCCGCGGGCCCAGCCGCCAGGTGCGACCGATGTTCAGCACCAGCTCGTCGTCGGGGTGCTGCTCGGCCCAGCGGTCAGACGCCATCGTCACCACCTCCTGGAACCGCTGCTGGGACACGCCGGGCTTCGGCTCGACGTACTCGATGTAGTAGTACACGGGCGCCCTTTCCTAGCTCATCCAGGCGTGGGCCCAGTCGGCGTTGCCCAGCACGATGCCGGTGCCGGCCGGCTCGAAGCCGTGCACGCGCGAGGTGGTTATGTCGAGCAGCTTGTTGTAGGCGGCGATGATGTAGCCGCCGCGGTCGAAGTCGATCTTCTGCATGGCGTAGACCAGGTCCTTGCGCTTCGACTCGTCGGTGGTGGCGTTCGCCTGCTTGTACAGCGACACGTACTCGGGGTCGTTCCAGTGCGTCTCGTTGAACGGCGAGGTGGTCAGCGACCCCTGCGCGACCTGGCTCAGGTAAGGGCTGTAGCCCCAGAAGTCCTGTGCGAACGTCCACTGCAGGTAGTTGGGCCCGTAGAACGTGCCTACCGGCACCTGGTTGACCTTGACCGTCACGCCGGCGCTCTTGGCTTGCTCGGCGAACACCTGGGCGGCCTGCAGCACACCGACCGCGAAGTCGGCGGTGTTGAGCTCGACGGTGAGGCCCTCCTGGCCCGCCTTCTTCAGCAGCGACTTCGCCTGCTCGAGATCCTGGTCGCGCTTCAGGGACGGGTCGTAATCGGGATCCCACTGCGAGAAGACGTCGTTCCCGACCGCGCCCAGGCCGTCCAGTGAGAGGTCGATCAGCTGCTGGCGATCGACGATGAGGCGCATCGCCAGGCGGACGTTGTTGTCGGTGAAGGGCGGCTTGTCGACGCGCATCGTGAACGGCGTCCACTGGCCCGGCAGCGACACCAGCGCCGTCAGCGCCGAGTTGCCCTCGACCTGCTTGGCCAGGTTTAGCGGCGCCGTCGAGAACACGTCCACCTCGCCGCCCTGGAGCGCGTTGAAGGCAGCCGTGTCGGACGCGAACGAGTCGATGATCGTGATCGAGTCGAGGTAGGGCAGCCCACTCTGGTAGTAGTCGGGGAACTTCGTGAACACCGTGCGCTGGCCGGGCGTGAAGCTCTGGTACTTGAACGGCCCGGTGCCGACCGGGTTCTTGGGGTCGTAGTCGCTGGGGATGATCGGGAAGTTGAAGATGTTGCAGATCTGGTCGAGGAACGACGCGTAGGGCACCTTCATCGGCAGCAACAGCGTGCGCGAGTCCATCACCTTGATCGCGTTCACGTCGAGCGGCTCGAGGGCGCTGGCGCCGTTGCCGGGGCTCTTGGGGTTGACGATCCGCTTCAGCGAGAAGATCACGTCGTCCGGAGTTACAGGCTTGCCGTTGTGGAAGGTCAAGCCCTGCTTCAGCCGCACCGTCCACTGCTTGGCGTCAGCGCTCGGCGTCACCTCCTCGGCCAGGTCCATCTCGACGGATTTGCCGCTGTTGGCGAGCCGTACCAGCCCGCTGTAAAGCGCCATCGCCCGGATCGTGTCCGGCTCGGTGACGATCCGGCCGGCGTCCAGCGTGTCCGACGAAGAGCCGCCCAGCATGCCTACCCGCAGATCGCCGCCGGGCTTGGGCGAGCCGGCGCTGCCGCCGCCCGACGAGGACGGCGCCGACGAGCCGCCACCGCACGCTGCCAGCAGCGGTGCGGCGGTGAACGCGGCGCCCGCGCCAATCGCCCCGCGCACGATCTGATTGCGCGTGTACCCGCGATGGATAGGGTCGTTGTCTCCGGACATGGGGGGCTCTCCTCTCGGTACGTGCCGCATGGTCAGCCGTCGCGAATGGCGCCCTCCGGGGCGACTCGCCTCTCGGGGGCGTCGACGATACCATCAGCGTTCTCGGCCGATCGAACGCCAAGGAACTCGGCCGCCGTGGCCGCGATGCCGGCGGCATCGAGGCGGTGGTGGCGGTATAGGTGGGTGGGTGGGCCGATCAGCCCGTACTCGTCGCGCATGCCGTGGCGCAGCAGCGGCACAGCCGCGCCGCCGTCGGCGAGCGCCTCCGCGACGGCGCCGCCGAGGCCGCCCAGCACGTTGTGCTCCTCGACCGTCATCAGCCGCGCGCTGTGAGCGGCCGCGCGGGCGATCGCGGCGTTGTCGAGCGGCTTCACGGTGTGCATGTCGATCACGCCGACGTCCAGACCGTCCGCTCGCAGGTGGGCCGCCGCCTCCAGGCTGGGGTGCACCGAGGAGCCGGTGGCGATGATGGTCAGGTCGCGGCCGAGCCGGTGCTCGACGGCCGCGCCGATCGCCATCCGGGCCGCCTGCTCAGGCGTGTACACGTCCGGCTCGCGGCCGCGGCCGATGCGGAAGTAGATCGGCCCCGGCCAGTCGGCGGCGGCGCGCACGAGCGCGGCCAGCGCCGCCCCGTCGGCGGGCGCGATCACCGTCATGCCCGCCATCGAGCGGATCACCGCCAGGTCCTCGGTGGCGTGGTGCGATGTGCCGTAGAAGCCAAGGCTGATGCCGGCGTGGTGGCCGATCAGCCGCACCGGCAGGCCGGTGTAGGCGACGTCCGTGCGGATCTGCTCGGCACACAACAGC
>DASUHV010000078.1:0-14069 GCA_036273355.1 Gaiellales bacterium | reverse complement strand
ATCACCACCGGGTTCCGGTCGATCCTGATCCCGGTCAACACGGCGCAGCCCGAGCTGCCCTGCGACATGCTGGACGTGGCGGCGTACCTGGCCACCGAGCGGCGCTCGTCGATCGTGTTGCTGGCGTTCACCGAGATCCCGCTGTGGGAGGAGATGGACGTCGAGCTGCCCGGCCTCGACGGCCACGTCGAGGCGATGGCCAAGCGGGCGCGGGCGATCGCGGCCCGGCGCGGCGTCGGCGTGCACGTGACCGCCCCGCGCACACGCGATCCAGCCGACCTGATCCTGCGCGAGGCACGGCGGCGCAAGGCGCAGCTGATCGTGCTGGGCGCCACCGGGCGCTCGCGCACATCCCACCAGGCGCTCGCCCACGACGCCGTCACGCGGCGCATCTCCGATCAGGCGGGCGTCCCCACCATGTTCATCCAGGCACCGGTAGCCGCGTGAGGCCGCGGCCGGCACCCGCCGGCGTCGTCGCCGGCTCAGCTCCCCGCCCGGCACCGACCGTGCCGGCAGCCCGCCTGCCGCACGCCGGACGCCTGGGCGCGCTGGCGCTGTCGCTGGGGGCGCTGGGGGTGGTCTACGGCGACATCGGCACCAGCCCGCTCTACACGATGCAGCTGGTCTTCACGCTGCACCCGCTGGCCCCCACCCCGACGCACGTCTACGGCGCGGTCTCGCTGATCTTCTGGTCGCTGATCATGGTGGTGACGCTCAAGTACGTGTTGCTGATCCTGCGCGCCGACAACCACGGCGAGGGCGGCATCATGGCGCTGGTGGCGCTGATCGAGCGCTGCGTGCAGGGCCGCCGCAGGACCGCGCTGATCCTGGTCGGGATCCTCGGCGCCTCGCTGTTCTATGGGGACGGCATGCTGACGCCGGCCATCTCCGTGGTGTCGGCGGTGTCCGGGCTGCAGGTGGCGTCGCCGTCGCTGGCGGCGCAGATCGTCCCCTTCTCGCTCGTGATCCTGGTGGCGCTGTTCGCGCTGCAGCGGTTCGGCACCGGGACGATCGGCGTGCTGTTCGGACCGGTCATGCTGATCTGGTTCGCGGTGCTCGCGTTCATCGGCACGAAGCAGGTGCTGCTGCACCCGGACATCGTGAAGGCGCTCTCCCCGAGCTACGGAGCCTCGTTCCTGTTCGGCGAGCCGAGCGCGGGCTTCCTGTCGCTGGCCTCCGTGTTCCTGGCGGTGACCGGCGCCGAGTCGATCTACGCCGACATGGGCCACTTCGGCCGCCCCGCCATCACGCGCGCCTGGCTGGCCGTGGCGCTGCCGGCGCTGGTGCTGAACTACCTGGGGCAGGGCGCGCTGATCCTCCAGCACCCGAGCACGATCTCGAACCCGTTCTTCCTGATGGTGCCGGGTGGGCGGACGGCGCAGACCGCCATGGTGATCCTGGCCACGGTGGCGACGGTGATCGCCTCGCAGGCGGTCATCTCGGGCGCGTACTCGGTGACCCAGCAGCTGGTGCAGCTCGGCTTCCTGCCGCGGATCTCGATCCGTCACACGTCGAAGCGGATCATGGGCCAGATCTACATCCCGCTGGTGAACTGGTTCCTGCTGGCGGCGGTAGTCACGCTGGTGCTGGTGTTCCGAGACCCGCAAGGCCTGGCGGCCGCCTACGGCGTGGCCCTGAGCGCCATCTTCGCCACGAACACGCTGCTCGCGTTCACGGTGTTCCGCTCGCTGTGGCGCAAGCCGTTGTGGATGGTGCTGCCTGGCGCCGCCGTGTTCCTGACGGTGGAGCTGGCCTTCTTCGCCGCCAACCTCGGCAAGCTGTTCAGCGGCGGCTGGCTGCCGCTGGCCGTGGGAGCGGTGTTCTTCGTGATCTTGACGACCTGGCGGCGGGGACGGGCCATCCTGCATCGCCAGGTGCGCGAGGGGCACATGCCGCTGCGCCGGTTCATCAACCGGCTGATCGACGAGCAGCCGCTGCGCGTACCCGGCACCGCCGTGTTTCTGTCGTCGGCTCCCGGCACGGTGCCGGCCGCGCTGCGCAACAACCTCGTGCACAACCACGTGGTGCACGAGCAGGTGATCCTGCTGACGGTGGTGACGAGGGGCGTGCCGCACGTCGCCGAGGAGGGGCGACTGGAGATCACGCCGCAGCGGCTGGGCTTCGTCGGCATCACCGCCAGCTACGGGTATCAGGACGAGCCGGACGTTCCCGCCGCGATCCGCCAGGCGCAGCGCCAGGGGCTCGAGATCGACCTCGAGCAGACCTCGTACTACGTCAACCACGTGTCGCTGGTGCCCGCCGGCGACGCCCCCATGGCGGCCTGGCGCACGCGGCTGTTCATGCTGCTCTATCGGAACTCGACCCCGGCCGCCCGCTACTTCCGCATCCCGCCCGACCAGGTGGTCGAGATGGGCGCGTACGTGGCGGTCTGAGCCCCCGTCCGGCCTGTCACGGCCCGGTCACGCCCGCGTCACGGCTGTTACGACGGTGCCCGGCACCTCTCTATCAGGCGTTCCTCCGGCGAGGTCACGCCCGGGTAACGGGTGTAACGACGGTGCCCGGCACCTGCGTTCCACCGCGCCTGCGACCACTCGAACATGGCCGCGGGCGCGGCTGCAACGGAGAGGGCGGGATTCGAACCCGCGAACGAGGAATCCCCCGTTACGCGATTTCCAGTCGCGCTCCTTAAGCCAACTCGGACACCTCTCCTGTGACCCAAGTATGACATCGCATCGCAGCCCCTTGCTCGCGGGTGCCCAGTCCGCTGTACTATGCGCTCCGCCCGCAAAGAGAGGAGTGGCATGGCAGACGAGCGCATCGAGATCATGGGACGAGTACCGCTCTTCGACGGCCTACCGGAGCGGGAGCTCGCGGCGGTGGCCAACGCAGCGAAGGAGCGCCGCTACGACACGGGCGACGTGATCGTGGGCGAGGGCGAGGGCGGCATCGGATTCTTTGTGATCGCGGAGGGCACCGCTCGCGTCGAGGCGCACGGAGAGCGCCGCGGCACGCTGGGCCCGGGCGCTTCGTTTGGCGAGGTGGCGCTGCTGGACGAGGGCGGCGGCCGCCGTACGGCGTCGGTGATCGCCGAGTCTCCGGTGCGCGCGTTCGGCCTCACCTCCTGGCAGTTCACGCCGCTGCTCGAGCAGCATCCGCAGATCGCCGTCAAGGTCGCGAAGATCCTCGCCCGCCGCCTGCGCGAGGCGGAGGAGCGGGCGACACCGGCAAGCTGATAGCATCCTCCGCGACCGTGCTAAGCGGGGAGATAGCGGTTCCCTGTACCGGCAATCCGCTCTAGCCGGGCCGAATTCCCGCCCAGAGGGGTAGCGTGTTCGGAATCAGGGTCTGTGCGTTCGGTGTTGATCGCCAGGTCCCACGCAACGGAGGCTTGCGAACCGCGTCAGGTCCGGAAGGAAGCAGCGCTAAGCAACGTCACCCGGGTGCCGTGGGTCAGCCTGGAAGGAGCCAGCGTCACCGACACCGTCCGGGTGCGTCACTTCGAAGGCGGGTGCACGGTCGCTTTTAGCCTCGCTTGGAGATCCCTCTAAGCTTCGAGACGTGTCAGCTCTCTACCGCACCCATCGCCCGCAGGACTTCGGCCAGGTGGTCGGCCAGGCGCCCGTCGTGCAGACGCTCCGAAACGCCGTCGAGCTCGACCGGGTGGCGCACGCGTACCTGTTCGCCGGCCCGCGCGGCACCGGCAAGACCTCCATGGCCAAGATCCTGGCCAAGTCGATCAACTGTGAGCAGGGGCCGACGGTCACGCCCTGCCTGGTCTGCGAGTCGTGTCGCAGCATCCACGACGCCACCGCCATCGACGTGATCGAGATGGACGCGGCCAGCCACCGCGGCATCGACGACATCCGCGAGATCCGCGACCGGGTGGCGCTGCGGCCGGCACGCAGCCGCATGAAGGTCTACATCGTGGACGAGGCGCACATGCTCACCAAGGAGGCCTCGAACGCCGTCCTGAAGACGCTCGAGGAGCCGCCCGACCACGTCGTGTTCGTGCTCTGCACGACCGAGCTGCAGGCGATGCTGCCGACCATCCGCAGCCGCTGCCAGCGGTTCGTGTTCCAGCGGCCGGGACTGGGCGAGATCTCCGAGGTGCTGCGCCGGATCGCGACGGCCGAAGGGATCGAGATCGACGACGCCGCCGTGCAGCTGGTGGCCCGTGCCGCGGGCGGCAGCTTCCGCGACGGCGTCACCCTCCTCGACCAGCTGTCCACCGCTCAGAGCGCTGCCATCGGCGCCGAGGACGTGCGCGCGCTGCTCGGCACCGCCGACGAGGCCTCGCTGTTCGGCGCGATCGACCTGGTCGGGGCGGGCGACGCCGCCGGCCTCCTGCGCCTGGTCGACGACCTGGCCGAGTCGGGTACCGACCTGGCCTCGTTCACGACCGGCCTGCTCGGGCACCTGCGGGGCCTGTTCCTGACCCAGCAGCTGGGGCAGCCGCCGCTCGACCTGGGGCTGTCCGACCACGAGCAGGAGCGCATGCGCGAGCAGGCCGAGGCGGTCAGCCCGCGCGCGGTGGTGCGCCTGATCGACCTGTTGCGCACCGTCGTCGACGACGTCAAGGAGGGCGGCGACCCGCGCCTGCCGCTGGAGCTGGCGCTGGTCAAGGTGTCGCGCCCGGCCAACGAGCTGGCGCTGGAGGCGCTCGACCAGCGCCTGTCGCAGCTGGAGTCGGACGGCGCATCGCGCGCGCCGCGGAAGCCGCCGCCGGTCGCCGCGCCAGCGTCGCCGGTCGCAGCCGCCGCTCCGGCCCCGCCGCCCGTTCCCGACCCGGCACCGTCGGCGGATCCGGATCCCGAGCCCGAGCCCGAGGCGGCGGCCGCGCCGGTCGCCACCGCGGTGGCCGAGCCGGCCACGCTGGAGCAGGTGAGCGCGCGCTGGTCGGAGGCGATCGTGCCCGAGATCGGGCGCCGCTCGGTGCCGCTGCACTCGCTGGTGCAGGCGGCCCGACCGGTCTCCTACGAGGACGGCACACTGGTGCTGGGCCTGACCGCGTCGAAGGCGTTCGCCAAGAGCATCATCGAGGCACCACAGAACCTGCAGACGATCAGCGACGTGGTCGGCCAGGCGCTGGGCGGCAGCCCGCGCGTGCGGTTCGTGGTGCTGGGCGCGGAGGACGCCCAGGACGCACCAGAGGTGGCAGCCGCACCGGCCGCGCAGGTGACCGAGGACGAGCTGGTCTCGCGCCTCACGGAGGAGTTCGACGCACATGAGGTCTGACCAAGGAGCAGGGCGTTGACCAAGATGGACCCGAACAAGATGATGGCGCAGCTGGGACAGATGCAGGCTCAGATGGAGAAGGCGCAGGAGGAGCTGAAGACGGCCTACGTCGAGCACTCCGCCGGCGGCGGGGCGGTGACGGTGAAGGTGTCGGGCGCGCTCGAGGTGGCCGACATCACGATCAAGCCGGAGGCGATCGATCCTGACGATCCGGAGATGCTGCAGGATCTGCTCGTGTCGGCCGTGAACGGCGCCATCACCGCGGCCCAGCAGCTGCAGCAGCAGAAGATGATGGGCCAGCTGGGCGGCATGGGCGGGCTCGGCCTGCCTGGTATGTAGCCTGCCGGATGTGTACTCACCCGCAGTCGAGAACCTGATCACGCAGCTGGCCCGCCTGCCCGGCATCGGGCGGCGCACGGCCCAGCGGCTGGCCTTCTACATCCTGCGCTCGACGCCCGACCAGGCGCTGGCGCTGGCCGACGCGATCCGCGAGGTGAAAGAGAAGATCGGGGTCTGCGAGGAGTGCTTCAACCTCGCGGAGGGGCCGCTCTGCTCGATCTGCGCGGATGCCCGGCGCGACCGCACCGTGATCTGCGTGGTCGAGGACCCGAGCGACGTGGTGGCGGTCGAGCGCACCCACGAGTACCGCGGCGTCTACCACGTGCTGGGCGGCGCGCTGTCGCCGATCGACGGCGTCGACCCCGAGCACCTTCGGATCGCCGAGCTGCTGCGGCGGGTTGAGGCGAACGGTGCGGTCGAGGTGGTGCTGGCGACCAACCCGACGATGACCGGCGAGGCCACCGCCGTCTACATCGCCGACCGGCTGCGCGGCCACTGCCGGGTGACGCGCCTGGCCAGCGGGCTGCCGGTGGGCGGCGACCTCGAGTACGCCGACGAGGTCACCCTCGGCCGCGCGTTCAGCGGCCGCCGCGAGATGTGAGCGCGAAGAGCGCAGTCAGACCCCTGTCCGACGCCGTAGAGTGCGCAGCGATGGACATGCACCGCTACTCCCAGGAGACCGAGGCGCTGGCCCAGTCGATGATGCGGATCGCCCTCGACCGGCTGCGGATGGACGCGCCGCTGGACGGGCCGGTGGACGCGCACGAGCTGGGCCGGCGGGCCGGCCAGACGATCACGCCGTCGGGTTTGGGCGGCGAGCAGGCCCTGCGCGTCTGGACCGACGTGCTGGCGCCGGCCACGATGTCGGTCGACCACCCCCGCTACCTGGCCTTCATCCCTGGCGCCCCGACCGAGGCTGCGACCCTGTTCGACCTGGTGCTGAGCGTCTCGTCGCTCTACGGCGGCAGCTGGCTGGAGAGCTCCGGCGCCGTCTACGCCGAGAACCAGGCGCTGCGCTGGATCGCCGACCTGGTGGGCATGCCGGCCGAGGCCGGCGGCTGCTTCGTGCAGGGCGGCACGGTCGGCAACCTGTCGGCGCTGGTGGCGGCCAGGCACGGCATGCGCGAGCGCCTCGGCGCCGCGCTGCCGCCGCGCCTGCGGGCGGCTGTCACCGACCAGACCCACAGCTCCGTCGTCTACGCGCTGCGCGACGTGATGGACGTCGACCCGCTGCTGGTCCAGGCGGACGAGCGCGGCCGCATGACCGGCCCGGCCCTGCGCGAGGCGCTGGTGCGCGAGGGCGCCGACGGGGTGTTCGCTGCCGTGGCCACGTCCGGCACCACCAACCTCGGCGTCGTCGACGACCTGGCCGGCATCGCCGAGGTCTGCCGCGAGTACGGGCTCTGGTTCCACGTCGACGGCGCCTACGGCGGCGCTGCCCTGGCCGCCCCCTCGGTGCGCCACCTGTTCACGGGCATCGAGCACGCCGACAGCTTCATCGTCGACCCGCACAAGTGGCTGTTCGGCCCGTTCGACTGCTGCGCGCTGGTCTACCGCGACCCCGAAGTGGCGCGCCGCGCGCACACGCAGCACGCCGGCTACCTCGACGCGATCAACAACGCCGGCGAGTGGAACCCGTCCGACTACGGAGTGCACCTGTCCCGCCGCGCCCGCGGGCTGCCGTTCTGGTTCTCGCTGGCCATGCACGGCAGCGACAGCTACCGCGACGCGATCGAGTCGACGCTGCAGGTGGCGCGCCGCGGCGCCGACGAGATCCGCAGCCGCCCCTACCTGGAGCTGCTGATCGAGCCCGACCTGACCGTGCTCACCTTCAAGCGGGTCGGATGGACGGCCGGGGACTACGCCGCCTGGACGCAGCGGCTGCTCGACCAGGGATACGCGTTCGTCACCCCCACGACGCACAAGGGCGAGCCCTGCACGCGGTTTGCGATCATCAACCCCCGCACCACGGTGTCCGACCTGACGGGCATCCTGGCGACCATGTCCTAGGACACCCCCCTTTACACTGCACGGGTGGAAGCCCCTGCATCCGTACCGGTCGGGCGCGTCAACGTGATGAAGTTCGGCGGCACCTCCGTCGCCGACACCGACAAGATCCGAAACGTCGCCCGGCGCATGGTCGCGACCCACGAGACCGGCCGGCCCACAGTCGGCGTGGTATCGGCGATGGGCGAGACCACCGACACGCTGGCCGCGCTGGCGGCCGAGGTGTCGCCGCGCCCGCACCCGCGCGAGATGGACATGCTGCTCTCCACGGGAGAGCGCATCACGGCCGCCCTCTGCGCGATGGCGATCGAGGACATGGGCCACCGGGCCGTGTCGCTGACCGGGTCACAGGCCGGCATCGTCACCGACACCCGGCACACGAACGCGAAGATCGTGGACATCCGGCCGAAGCGCATCACGGAGGCGCTGGACGCGGGCATGATCGTGCTGGTGGCCGGCTTCCAGGGCGTGTCCACGGCCTACGACGTGACCACGCTGGGGCGCGGCGCGTCCGATCTGACGGCGGTGGCGCTGGCGGCCGCACTGGGCGGCGACTGCGAGATCTACACCGACGTCGAGGGCGTCTACACGGCCGACCCCCGGATCGTGCCCGACGCGCGCAAGCTGGCCCGGGTGTCGCCGCTGGAGATGCTCGAGATGGCCGGATCGGGCGCGCGCGTTCTGCAGCTACGATCGGTGGAGTTCGCCCGCAACCACGGCGTTCCGATCCACGTTCGTTCGACCTTCTCCGGCACGGAGGGGACATGGATACGGGAGGACCCGAGCATGGAAGACGCGATCATCTCCGGCATCACCCACACCGTCGACGAGGCGTACGTGACCCTGACCGACGTGCCCGACAAGCCCGGCACCGCGGCCGGCATCTTCAATGCCGTGGCCGCCGCGGGCATCAACGTCGACACGATCATCCAGAACGCCGTCACCCACGGCGACGCCGACGTCACGTTCTCGATCCCGCGCGACGACCTGCCGCTGATGACCGACACCATCGAGGGGCTCTGCCGTGATCTGGGGCTGCACTGGGGCGTGGACGACACCGCCGGCAAGATCAGCATGATCGGCGCCGGCATGAAGAGCCATCCGGGGGTGGCCGCGCGCATGTTCCAGACCCTGGCAGACCACGGCATCAACGTGCGCATGATCGCCACCTCCCCGATCAAGGTGTCCTGCGTGATCGCCCGCGACAGGGTGGACGAGGCGGTGCTGGCGCTGCACGACGCGTTCCAGGTCGAATTGGAGCTGGCCCAGAGCGGGGCGGCGCATGCCTGATCCGCGCGTGGCCGTGGTGGGGGCGACCGGCGCGGTCGGCCCCGAGGTGCTGGCGATCCTGGCCGAGCGCGGGTTCCCGGCGGCCGAGGTGGTGCCGTTCGCATCCGCCCGCTCGGCCGGCAGCCGGGTCGGCTTCGCCGGCGAGCAGCTGGAGGTGCGGGAGCTGACCGACGACGCGCTGGCCGGCTTCGACCTGGCCCTGTTCTCGGCCGGCGCCGGCACCTCCAGGCGCTACGCGCCGGAGGCGGTGAAGCGGGGCTGCATGGTGATCGACAAGTCGAGCGCCTTTCGCATGGACGCGCAGGTGCCGCTGGTCGTGCCCGAGGTGAACCCGCAAGCGGCCGACGGCCACCGCGGCATCATCTCCAACCCCAACTGCTCCACCATCCAGCTGGTGGTGGCGCTGAAGCCGCTGCACGACCGGGCCCGCATCCGCAACGTCACGGTCGCCACCTACCAGGCGGTCTCGGGCACCGGCAAGCGGGCGATGGAGGAGCTGCGGGAGCAGTCGCAGGCGGCGCTTGGGGGTGGCGATGTCCAGCCGGCCGTGTACCCTCACCCGATCGCGTTCAACGTATTGCCGCACTGCGACGCCTTCGACGGGCCCGACACCTTCGAGGAGGCCAAGCTGATCAAGGAGACCCACAAGATCCTGGGGGACGACAGCATCGGCATCAGCGCCACCTGCGTGCGCGTGCCGGTCTGGCGTTCGCACTCCGAGGCGGTCTGGGTCGAGACGGAGCGGCCGCTGACCGCCGACGAGGCCCGGCAGCTGCTGGAGGCCGCGCCCGGCGTCCGCGTGGTGGACGACCCTGCCGCAGCCCGCTACCCGATGCCCAGCGAAGCGGCCGGCGGCGACGACGTGCTGGTCGGCCGCATCCGCGAGGATGGGTCGCGCCGCAACGGGCTGGCCCTGTGGGTGGTCGCCGACAACCTGCGCAAGGGAGCTGCGCTGAACGGCGTGCAGATCGCCGAGCTGCTGGTGCAGCGCAACCTGATCCGTGTCCCCCAGCGGGAGCGCGTGGCTTGAGGCTGGCCGCGCGCGGTCACCTGTGCCCGGTCTGCATCCGGCCGGCACCCGCGGGCACGTGCGACGAGCACGGGACGTGGAAGGCCCACCAGCTCCTGACCACCGCCGACCGGCGGCGTTGTGGCCGCCGCCGCTGGCAGCCCTTCCAGCCGGCCGCCCAGGCCTGTCCCCGCTGCCTGGGTGAGGTGGCCGAGTCGCGAACCGGGTTCACCTGCCTCGACCACGGCCATGACCAGGATCCGCACGGGCCGTTCCGGGTCGACGAGCTGCTCGCGCCGACCGCGCAGCGCGTGTCGGCGGCCGCACGCCTGCGGCTGACGCGGCGCCGCCAGGCCCGCAAGCGCGAGCCGATCTCGGTGTCGCTGCACCTGCCCGACCCCGCCCGCAGCGCCCGCGTGGTGATCTCGGCCAGCATCGTGGCCGGCACGCTGGCGTTCCTGGTGCGCTAGTCGGGCATGGTGCCATCGGGCCGGGCGGTTTGACATGACGCTCAACCGTGCTTCGGCAGGGTCAGGCTAAAGCCAGACCCTTATCGCTGCTAGGCGGTTTCGAGGGTCTGGCTTCAGCCTGACCCTGCTGTGCGAGCGCGGAGCGTTCTGCTTCAGCAACGAACGGCTGCGGGTTAGATGGACGTCTTGCCCACGACCGGGCCCTTCGGCGCCGAGCCGCCCGTACCCGGCTCGAGCGTGATCACGATCGTGTCGCCGGCCGAGGCGTTGCGCGTGAGCGTGAACGACATGTCGTTGCCGCCCGCGAACGTGCCCGCCGCCTGCGGCACGGTCTCGCCCTTGGGGATCACCCAGGCCTCGTAGGTGTGATCGGCCGGCGCCGGCTTCAGCCCGCCGAACACCGTCGCCTGCCCGCCGCTGAACGAGACCACGCTGCCCACGTTCGCGATCGGCGCCACCGACCGTACGTCGGCGTCCTTGACGTCGCCGCGCAGCGAGATGTTCCAGACCGCGAGCGCGATCACCGCCACGCCCAGCACCGGCACGGCCACCGCCGAGAAGCGCGGCCACCACGACCAGCGGGCGCGACGCTCTGGCGGTGCCTCCGGCGGCGCGCTCGGCACCACCTCCGGGCCGATCGCCTCCAGCAGCCGGTCGCGCAGCTCCGGCGGGGGCTCGGCCTGCGGGGCGGCGAAGGCCAGCGCCGCGGCCACCGCCTCCATCTCACGCAGCTGCACGCGGCAGCGCTCGCACGTCTCGACGTGCTCGAGCACGAGCCGCTCGTCGGCGGCATCGAGGCCGTGCAGGGCGTAGCCCGAGATCAGCTCGTCGACGTGTTCCACTCATGCTCCGGGTTCAGGCCCGACTGGGCCAGCAGCTCGCGCAGGGCGGTCATCGCGGCGAAGGTGCGGCTCTTGACCGTGCCGATCGGCAGCGCCAGCCGCTCGGCCAGCTCGGACTGGGTGTATCCGGCGAAGTAGGCCAGCTCGAGCACCTCGCGGTGAGGATCCGGCAGCTTCGCCATGGCCGACCGCACCTGGTCGCGAGCCACGCTCTGCCAGGCCTGCTGCTCCACGGCGGGCGCGGGGTCGACGCTCTCGCGCGCCTCATCGAGCGCCTCGGCACGGCGCCGCTGCTCGCGGCGCACGGTGTCGACGGCCTTGTGATGGGTCAATGTCAGTATCCAGCTCGATGGTTGGCCACGCGCGGGGTCGAACTTCGATGCCTGCCGCCACACGGTCAAGAATGCATCCTGCACCACGTCCGCCGCCAGCTCGCGGTCACGCACGATGCGCAAGGCGAGCGCGTAGGCCGCGCCGCCGTACATGTCGTACAGACGGGCGAACGCGTCCCGATCGCCTCGCGCCGCGAGCGCGAGCAGTCCGTGATCGGACAGATGTTCCGTGCTGGGATCCCTTCCTGGCCTGCGATCGGTCATTCGTCGATTGTGCACCGACGGTTCACCTGACGCCAGCCGGCGTCGCCGGCACCACGGCCAGACGGCTCCGCAGCCGGGCCAGGCGGCTCTCATCCGGAGCCCGCTCGATGGCGCGCAGATCGAGCCGTTCCAGCGAGACGCGCCCGGCGCTGCGCTGCGGGTGGAAGCCGAGGTCGCGCAGGAAGTCGGCGGGAAAGATCGTGCGGTGGCCGAGGAACCGCGCGGCGAACCCCTCGTCCGGCGGGAACCGGTAGCCGAACGCCTCCAGCGCCGGCAGCCCGCGGTCGCGGCACTCACCGATCGCGGCCAGGAACAGGCTCTGCAGCACCCACGGGCTGTGGGCGTCGGTCAGGTAGGCGCACGTCACCAGCACCGCGTCGCGGCCCGGCGGCCCGGCCGGCAGATGGCGGGCGCGGGCGAACCGGTCGCTGGGCCCGTACTGGATCAGCCCGATCACGCGATCGTCCTCGACGTACAGCTTGCCCCATGGCCCGAACCCGTCCTCGAGCTCCCGCTTCCACCGCTGCCGGTCGCCCGGCTTGCCGGCGGGCCGCGTCTGCCACCACATGCAGTCGCGACACGGCACCGGCGCAACGCCGACCGTGGCACCGTTCAGATGCTCGACGCCGGTCATGACGCGGGCGGCGCGACGTCGTCGATCACGACCGCCACCGAGGAGGGCTCGAGCTCGATCATCGACACCAGGTAGTCGCGCACGTGGCTCGTGACCTCGCCGGCCACGGCCGGGATGCTGGCACCCCACTCGGTGACGAGGTGCAGCTCCAGCCCGACTGCGTCGCCGTCGGAGCTGATGCGAACGCCCTTGGGGACGCGATCGGGGTCGACGCCGCCCGGCTGGCCGCCGGCGATCGCGTGCACTCCCGCCACCTCGATCGCCGCCGCCGCCGCGTAGGTGGCGATCACTGCGTGGCTGATGTGCGCACTGGCGGCGGCCGAGTGGATCGACTCGACCGGAGCGTCGCCGGGTCCGTCGTGCATGCGCGAATTCTACACCGGCGTCACCTTGACACTTGACAGACGTCATAATGATGTCATAATGACGTCATGAATATTGCCGGACACATCGAAGCCCTCCGCGCCGACCTGATCGCGACAGCCGGCATCGGAGACGAGAGCACCCTGCGGGTGGCTGAGCAGCTCAGCAGGGCGCTCGACCCCGCCATGCGCCTGCGGCTCCTGGACATCCTGTCCGAGGCGGCGCTGGAGGTGAACGGCCAGCTCACCAGCGGTCAGATCGAGGTGCGGCTGGCGGGAGGCGACGTCGGGTTCACGTACTCGGAGTCGTCGCACGAGGCGGAGCCGGCCGGCGACGACGCCCAGGCCGCCCGCATCACGCTGCGCATTCCCGAGCAGCTGAAGACACGCGCCGAGGCCGCCGCGGCGGCGGAGGGCGTGTCGCTGAACACCTGGCTGGTGCGCGCGACCTCCCGCGCCCTCGACCGCGGCCGCAGCAGCGGCGGGCCCGGCGGCCGGCGCATCACCGGCTACGCAACGAGCTGAAACGGAGGAGCCATGACCGACCCACGCGATTCCATCAACCCCCGACTGCCGGCAGCGGCAGCCGCCATGTACACGCCCTGGACGCAGCCGGTGCGGACGCCCACCGCGACCCCCACACAACAGTCCGTGATCCGTTCGCAGCAGACGCTGCGGCTGACCGGCTTCGCCCGTTCGTAGAGAGGAGCACCATGACCACCTACCAGACACCCCATCCCGTGCGCCTGCGCCTGAAGCTCGAGGCCGGACGCATCGACATCATCACCTGGGACGAGCCGCGCGCCGAGGTCGAGGTGACGCCGCTTGGCGACGACCAGGCATCGATCGAGGCAGCTCAGAACGTCCAGCAGGAGCTGCGCGGCAGCGGCGAGAACCAGGAGCTGTCGGTGGAGGCGCCCAGCGGCCGCTCCCTGTTCGGGCTGCGCCGCGGGCCGGAGCTCCGCTTCGCCATCTCGGTGCCACATGGCAGCTCGATCGACTCCAGCACCGTGTCGGCCGACGTCGCCGGCCGCGGCCGCTTCGGCTCGGCCAAGGTGAACACCGCCTCCGGCGACGTCTCGCTGGGGGCGGTGGCCGGCGACGCCAGCGTCAAGACCGTCAGCGGCGACCTCGACGTCGAACGCGTCGATGGAAAGGCCAGCTTCAACAGCGTCTCCGGCGATCTCGAGCTGGGGCCGGTGGCCGGCGAGCTCTCGGCCAACACCGTCTCCGGCGACCTGCACGCGACGTCGGCCGGCTCCTCGGTGAACGCCAAGGGCGTCTCCGGCGACGTCACCGTCGAGAGCGTGCGGCGCGGCGAGGC
>DASUHV010000077.1:0-7523 GCA_036273355.1 Gaiellales bacterium | reverse complement strand
TTCTGGCTGGCGCTGTGGCCGTGGGCGGTGGGGCTGCTCGGATTCATGCTGCTGCTGCCGCTGCTGTTTCCGGACGGCCGCCCTCCCAGCCATCGCTGGCGGTGGCTGCTTCGCGCCGACCTGGCCGTCATCGCGACCATGATCCTGGTGCTGATGGTGCAGCCGATCACCGTCTCCGACGACGTCGGCAAGATCAGCAACCCTCTCGGCGTGTCCGGGGCCGACTCGGTGTGGGTGATCGCGCCGGTGGCGTCAACGGTTGTCGTGCTGATCCTGGTCGGGCTCGCCTCAGCCGTCGTCCGCTACCGGCGCTCGGCCGGGATCGAGCGGCTGCAGATGCGCGAGGTGCTGTGGGCGGCGGTGCTGACGGTGGTCGGCTTCGTGCTGATCTCGGTGCTGGGCGGGGGTGAGTTCCTCTACAACCTCGACTACCTGCTGATCCCCACCGCCGTCGGCCTGGCCATGCTGCGCTACCGGCTCTACGACGTCGACGTGATCATCCGCCGCACGCTCACCTACGCGGCGCTGGTGGCGACGCTGGCCGTCATCTACGTGAGCGGCATCGCCCTGATCGGGGGGCTGCTGAGCAACCTGGCCGGCCAGTCGAACGCGCTGGCGGTGACGCTCTCGACTCTGGCGGTGGCGGCTGCCTTCCAGCCACTGCGGGGGCGCATCCGGACGATCGTCGACCGTCGCTTCAACCGCGCCGCCTACGACGGCCGCGCCGCCGTCGACGCCTTCAGCGGCCGCCTCCGCGAGCAGATCGACCTGGACGCGCTTTCGCAGGAACTGCTGGAGACGGTATCGGGCACGCTGCAGCCGACCCAGGCCAGCCTCTGGCTACGTCCCGTAACGATGCCGGAACGGCCGGGCGATACACCTTGAGCATGAGCACGATCACCCACAGCCTGCGCCGCGTGATCTTCCGAAGCGGCGCCCCGCGCACGGTCGCGGTGGCGGACGAAGCGCCGGCCGCCGCCACGCAGCCGCAGCAACGGGGCGGGCTCGAGATCGCGCCCAACGATCCCATCATCGGCTACTTCCAGAGCGCCGTCGGTGCCGTCGACATCGACGGCCTCGAGCTCGACTCGCCGGCCCTGGACGAGCTGCGCGCGGCCGGCGTCAAGCTGGTGGTGCCGCTGGTCACCCAGGGCGAGCTGATCGGCCTGCTCAACCTCGGCCCACGGCTGTCCGAGCAGGACTACTCGGGCGAGGACCGGCGGCTGTTGGAGACCCTGGCCGCGCAGGCGGCGCCGGCGGTGCGGGTCGGCCAGCTGGTGCGCGAGCAGCAGGCCGAGGTCCGAAGCCGCGAGCGGCTGGACGCCGAGCTGGCGGTCGCCCGCCTGATCCAGCAGAACTTCCTGCCCCGGCAGGTGCCGCAGATGCAGGGCTGGGCGGTAGCCGCCGACTACCGGCCGGCGCGCGAGGTGGGCGGCGATTTCTACGACTTCATCGACCTGCCCGACGGCCGGCTCGGGATCGTGATCGGCGATGTCACCGACAAGGGCGTGCCGGCGGCGCTGGTGATGGCCGCCACCCGCAGCGTGCTGCGCGCCTCCGCCCAGCGCCTGATCGAGCCGGGCGCGGTGCTGGAGCGGGTGAACGAACACCTCTGCCCAGACATCCCCGAGAACATGTTCGTGACCTGCCTCTACGGCGTGCTGGAGCCGGCCAGCGGGCGGCTGGTGTTCGCCAACGCCGGCCACAACCTGCCGCTGGTCGCGCTGCACGGCGCCACCAGCGAGCTGCGCGCGCGAGGCATGCCGCTGGGGCTGATGACCGGCATGAGCTACGAGGAGACCGAGGCGCGGCTGCAGCCGGGAGCGCAGCTGCTGCTCTATTCGGACGGGATCACCGAGGCCCACGATCCCGGCCGCGAGATGTTCGGCGGCCCCCGCCTGGCCGCCGCCATGGCCGAGGCCGGCGGTGGCGACGGCGGCCGCCTGATCAGCGCCCTGCTGGAGCGGCTGCGCGCCTTCACCGCCGCCGCCGCCGAACAGGAGGACGACATCACGCTGGTGGCGATCCGGCGGATGCCGGCCGCCGCCGAGCTGGCCGACTTCCGGCTCGAGAGCGCGCCCGGCAACGAGCGCGAGGCGATCGCGCGGGTCGAGCTGGCGCTGGCCGGCGAGGGCCTGGAGCCGGCCCAGATGGAGCAGCTGAAGACTGCGGTGGCCGAGGCCACCATGAACGCGATGGAGCACGGCAACGGCTTCGACCCGGAGCGGCCGGTGCGGCTGAGGGTGCTGGCCTCGGCGGCCGAGGTGCGCGTCTGCATCAGCGATCACGGCCTCGGTCAGGGCGACCTGCGGACGGCGCCGCCGCCCGACCTCGACGCCAAGCTGGCCGGCCAGCAGACGCCGCGCGGCTGGGGCCTGTTCCTGATCCGCAACATGGTCGACGAGCTGCACGAGCACGGCGACGACGACACCCACACGGTGGAGCTGGTGCTGCACCGAGATGCGAGGAGGCACTGATGGCAACCACGCTCGAGGCGCGGGTGCGGCGGGGCGATGGAATCGCCACCGTCGCCCTGGCCGGCGACGTCGACGGCGGTGCCCGCGAGGTGCTCGACGCCGCCTACACCGAGGCGGCCGGCGCCGCCACGCTGCTGCTCGACTTTGGCGACGTCGCCTACATCAACTCCACCGGCATCGCCCTGATCGTGGGCCTGCTCGGCCGCGCACGGGCCGACGGCGTCGCGGTCGCCGCCTGCGGGCTGTCCGACCACTACCGCCAGATCTTCGAGATCACCCGGCTGTCCGACTTCATGTCCATCCACGCCGACGAGCGCAGCGCTCGCGCGGCCACGCAAGGAGGTGCACGATGACCGAGGCGACGGTATCGATGACGGTACGCACGCCGTCTGACGCGATCAGCGTGATCGACATCGACGGCGAGATCACCGCCGCCAGCGAGCCCGCCCTGATGGACGCCTACGGGCGCGCCAGCGGGGAGCGCACGCGACGGGTGGTGCTCAACTTCAGCGGCCTCGAGTACATGAACTCGAGCGGGATCGGCCTGCTGGTGACCCTGCTGGTGCGAGCCAACCGCAACCACCAGCGGCTGCTGGCGTTCGGCCTCACCGACCACTACCGCCAGATCTTCGAGCTGACGCGCCTGGACGAGGCGATCGGCATCCACGACGACGAGGCGGCCGCCCTGGCCGCCGCCTGACAAACACGTCCTGAGAGGAGCACACGATGAGCGGTTCACACACCGATGGCGACGCCTGGGCAAAGCCGGTCGAGCGGCTGGTGGTGACCGGGGTCGAGCCGGGCGGCGCGGGCATCAACGTGGCCGGCAAGCGGCCGACCTCGCCGGTCCAGGGCTTCGGCCGCATGTGGCAGAAGACCTACCGGGTGCGACTGGCCGGCAGCGAGGCCACCCCGGCCGAGGTGATCGCGGTCTGGAAGCGCGACTTCCCCAGCTTCTGGCCGAAGGGCAACCGCTTCTTCGCGCCGCTGGCCGGGATCGCGCCGGGCGAGGTTGCGGTGCTCGACCTGGGCATGCCCGGCCGGATTAAGCTCTCGACGGGTGTGCTGGTGATGTACGCCGACGAGGAGTCGTTCACGCTGATGACGCCACAGGGCCACATGTTCGCCGGCTGGATCACGTTCAGCGCCTACCCCCAGGACGGGGTCACGGTGGCGCAGGCGCAGGTGCTGATGCGCGCCTCCGACCCGCTCTACGAGGTGGGCATGACGATGGGCGGCCACCGCCAGGAGGACCGCCACTGGGAGCACACGCTGCGCTCGCTGGCCGAGTCGTTCGGGGTCGAGGGCGAGGTCGCCACCGAGACCGTCTGCGTCGATCGCCGCCGCCAGTGGGGCAACGCCGGCAACGTCTGGCACAACGCCGGCATCCGCTCCGGCATGTACACGGCGGCGGCACCGGTCAGGTTCGCCACCCGACCGTTCCGGCGTGGCGGCGGCTGACGTCGACGCGGTCGTCGTCGGCTCCGGCCCCAACGGGCTGGCTGCCGCCATCACGCTCGCCCGCGCCGGCCGCTCGGTGCGGGTGCTGGAGGCCGCCGAGCAGATCGGCGGCGGCACCCGCACCGGGCAGTTGACGCTGCCTGGCTTCCGGCACGACGTCTGCTCCGCCGTGCACCCGCTGGCGATCGCGTCGCCGGTGCTGCAGGCGCTGATGCTGGCCGAGCACGGCTGCGAGTTCGTGCAACCGGAGATCCCGCTCGCGCACCCGCTCGACGGCGGCTACGCGGGGGTGCTGCACCGATCGATCACCGAGACGGCCGAGGGGCTGGGCGCCGACGCCGCCGCCTACCGCGCGCTGATGGAGCCGACCGTGCGCGACTGGGAGGGCATCGTCGGCGACACCATGATGGCGCCGGTGCCGCGGATCCCCCGCCACCCGCGCGCCACGACTCGGTTCGGGCTGCTGGCGCTGCGGCCGGCGACGCGGCTCGCGCGCTCGCACTTCCAGACCGACGCGGCGCGGGCGCTGTTTGCGGGTAGCGCCGCCCACGCCATGCAGCCGCTCGGGCAGCCCGGCACCGCCGCCTTCGGGCTGGTGCTGAACATGCTCGGCCACGCCGTCGGCTGGCCGGTCGCGCGCGGCGGCTCACAGGTGATCGCTGATGCAATGGCGTCGCTGCTGCGGTCGCTGGGCGGTGAGATCGAGACCGGCCGCCAGGTGACGTCGATGGCCGAGCTGCTGGGCCCGCGGGCGGTGCTGTTCGACGTGTCCCCGCGCCTGGTCGAGGGCATCGCCGCAGACGCGCTGCCCGGCCGCTACCGGCGTGCGCTGCGTGGCTTCCGCCACGGGCCGGGCGTCTTCAAGATCGACTACGCGCTCAGCGAGCCTGTGCCATGGACGGCGGAGCCATGCCGGCGAGCCGGCACCGTGCATGTGGGCGGCAGCCTCGACGAACTGGTGGCGTCGGAATCGGCGGTCGCGGCCGGCCGGCACGCCGAGCGGCCGTTCGTGCTGGTTGCCCAGCAGAGCCTGGTCGACCCCTCCCGCGCGCCCGAGGGCAAGCACACGCTGTGGGCCTACTGCCACGTCCCCAACGACTCCGACGCCGACATGACCGAGGCGATCGACCGGCAGCTGGAGCGGTTCGCGCCCGGGTTCCGGGATGTCGTGCTGGCTCGCCACACCATGAATGCGCGCGAGGTGGAGGCGTACAACCCGAGCTACGTGGGCGGCGACATCAACAGCGGCGCCGCCGACCTGCGCCAGCTGGTGCGGCGGCCGTCGCTTCGCTGGGCGCCTTCGACCACGCCCAACCCGCGGCTGCTGCTGTGCGGCGCCTCAACGCCCCCGGGCGGCGGGGTGCACGGGATCTGCGGGTACGCGGCGGCGCGGGCGGCGTTGCGGGGGGTGCTGAAGTAGGGCCGGCGCGACCGGCGAGGGGCCGGCGCGACCGGCGAGGTATCGTGGTGTGGGCGCCGAGGACGGGCACCTCGGCGCCGAGACGATCGGAGGGAATCGTGGACACCGCGATCGGGGGCATAAGGCGCTTCGTACTGCGCCTCGTCGGGCGCTTCCTGCCGGCGAACCTCCGCCGAGCAGCTGACCTGATCGCGACGCGTCCCGCTCCGACGCCGACCGGGACCGTGGCCGTCGCCCCCGACGAGACGATCGCGAACCTCGGCAAGGTCGATCACATCGTCGTGCTCATGCTCGAGAACCGGTCGTTCGACCATATGCTCGGCTACCTCACGCTCGAGGGTGGCCGCGGCGACATCGACGGGCTGACCGGGTCCGAGTCGAACAGCTACAAGGGCACCACGTACCCGGTGCATCACCTCGACCGAACGGCGTGGAACGGAGAGCTCGAGGATCCCTGCCACGGCCCGGAGTGCATCGACCAGCAGCTCGCGAACGAGAACTCGGGATTCGTCGAGAGCTACGCCGACTACCTCGCTGCGTACCAGAGACAGCACGGCCCGGCCCCGGGCGCCGACCCGGGCCTGGTCATGGGCTACTACAACGCCGAGGATCTCCCGGTCTACGACCACCTGGCCCGGGAGTTCTGCGTGTGTGACCGCTGGTTCAGCTCGGTGCCGGGCGCGACCTGGCCGAACCGGCTCTACTCCCTCGCCGGGCGCGCCGCCGGTGACCGCGAAGACGTGGACCCACCGCTGTACAACGTGCCCACCGTGTTCCGCTTCCTCGACCAGCGCAGGGTCGACTGGCGCTTCTACTCGTTCGACCCGGCGACGCTCCGGCTCGTCGACGCCGAGTACCGCCTCAGCCACCACCACAACTTCGCCTACGTCGACCGCCGCAAGCTGACCAGCCAGGAGCGCGCCGCCGGTGAGCTGCTGGACGAGGAGCGCAGCTTCCTCGACGATGCTGCCGCGGGGACGCTCCCGTCCGTCTCCTGGATCGATCCGCACTTCAAGGACATTCGCGTGTTCGGGCCTGACTCCAACGACGACCATCCCCCGTCCGACGTGCTCGCCGGACAGGCGCTGGTGCTCGACGTCTACCACGCGCTTCGCACCAGCCCCCAGTGGGAGCAGAGCATGCTGATCGTCACCTACGACGAGCACGGCGGGATCTACGACCACGTCCCGCCGCCGCCCGCGCCGGACGACGCGCCTGAGTTCCGGCGCTACGGCGTGCGCGTCCCGGCGCTGGTCGTCTCGCCGTACGTCGAAGCCGGATCGGTAGCCCCGCGAGAGCGGGTGTTCGATCACACCTCGATCCTCAAGACGATCCTGCTGCGCTTCTGCCGCGACGGCGACCGCATACCCGACATGGGCGCGCGGGTCACGGCCGCCCACCACCTCGGCGGCCTGCTCACACGCGATACCGCCCGCGCCGACGTCGCCCCGCACGATGCCGCCGCCGCGCGGATCGTCGGCTGGCGAAGCGGCTTCTCGGAACGGCGCTTCCAGGAGCTGGATGCACAGCCACAGGCGCGCCCGCTGACCGAGCTGCAGAGCGGGTATGTGAAGGCCACACGTGCCCTTCGCGAAGCGGGTCTACCGTCCGGTCATCCGTGAATACGACGCCACACGACAGGGGGACGACATGACAGAGCACAGAATCGGAACGCAGGAGCAGTGGCAGGCGCAGCGCGACGAGCTGCTGAAGGAGGAGAAGGAGCTCACCCGCCGCGGCGACGAGCTGACGGCGAAGCGCAGAGAGCTGCCGTGGGTGGCAGTGGAGAAGGACTACCGCTTCGACACCGAGCGGGGGACGCAGGGCCTCGCCGACCTGTTCGACGGCCGCAGCCAGCTCATGGTCTACCACTTCATGTTCGGGCCCTCCTACGAGGCGGGGTGCCCGGTCTGCACCTCGATCGCGGACACGCTGGCCCCCCAAGTGCCGCACCTCAAGGCCAAGGACACCACCCTGATCCTCGCGTCCCGCGGGCCGCTGGCGAAGCTGGTCGCGTACAGGAAGCGGATGGGCTGGGACATCGACTGGGTGTCGAGCGGCGGCAGCGACTTCAACCGCGACATCGGCTTCCTGCACACGGAGGAAGAGCTGCAGCCGTTCCTGGCAGGCGAGATCCCGGCCACAGTCGTTCAGAACGCCGAGAT
>DASUHV010000076.1:0-3141 GCA_036273355.1 Gaiellales bacterium | reverse complement strand
TCTGGTACTCCGGCTTCCACTTCTTGCGCAGGTTGACGACGCCGGTCATGTCGACCTCGATCACGGTGGTGACGTGCGCCGCCGTGTCCAGCGAGTGCCGCATGTGGCGCGCGATCACCTTGCGGATCGTGTTGAACTGGTAGAGCTCCTCGTCGCCGCCGCTTGCGACCAGCGCCTGCTGGGTGGCGGGAGCCGGCGGCGGAGGGGCGGCTGCAACCGGAGCGGGCGCCGGTGCGGCGGGTGGCGGCGGAGCCGGTGCCGCGGGCGGCGGCGCAGGCTGGCTGACGACGGGCGGCTCCTCGGCGGGCGGCGCGAAGTGCGGCACGTCGTGGATCACCGGTTCGGCCTGGGCGCCGCCCGAGTCGATGAACGCCTGCACGTCCTTCTTTGTCACGCGCCCGCCGCGTCCGGTGCCGGTGATCTGGTTCACGTCCAGTCGGTGCTCGGAGAGCATCCGCGCCACCACCGGCGAGATGAACGTGCGGCCGGAGTCGTCGTCGTCCTCGTCACCGTTGCTCCCGTTGGCGACATGCGGCTCGGGGGCGGGCTGCGACGACATCGTCTGCGACGTCTCCGCGGTGGCCGGCGTCTCCTGGGCGTTGCCGGTGGCGGCCGGCGGCGCCGTCTCTGCGGGCGCATCCGCGTCGCCGGCGTCTCCCACGGCGATCACCGCGATGCGCGTGTTCACCGGCACCGTGTCGCCGTCGTTGGCGAGGATCTCGCGCACGATGCCGGACGCGGGCGACGGCACCTCGGTGTCGACCTTGTCGGTCGAGATCTCGACGATGGTCTCGTCGGCCTCGATGTGCTCGCCGACCTGCTTCATCCAGCGGGTGATCGTGCCCTCCGACACGCTCACGCCCATCTGCGGCATTACGACATCGACGACGGTTCCTGTGGCCATGCGGCGGCTCCTGGTTCTAATAGGCGGCGAGGCGCTCGATGCCGGCCAGCACGTCTCCGGGCTGGGGCAGGTACGCCTTCTCGAGAGGTGGTGAGAACGGCACCGGAGTGTCCGGCGCGGTGATGCGCATGACGGGAGCGTCCAGCGTCTCGAACGCCTCCTCGGCGATGGTCGCGGCGATCTCGGCGCCAAAGCCGCTGGTGTGGGTGTCCTCGTGCAGCACGATCACCTTGCTGGTCTTCGCCACGGATGCGAGCACCGCCTCCCTGTCCCACGGCGTGATCGTGCGCAGGTCGATGATCTCGACCGACGTGCCGTCCTGCTCGGCGGCGGCCTTGGCAGCCTCCTCCGCCGTGTAGACCATCGCCCCGTAGGTGATGATCGAGAGGTCGCTGCCCTCCTGGTGCACGCGGGCCTTGCCGAACTCGACGGCCGTGTCGCCGTCCGGCACCTCGCCCTTGATGCGGCGGTAGAGGTGCTTGTGCTCGAAGTAGAGCACCGGGTTGGGGTCGCGGATGGCCGACAGGATCAGTCCCTTGGCGTCGGCCGGCGTGGCCGGGCAGGCGATCTTGAGGCCCGGGCAGTGGGCGAAGAAGCCCTCCGGGTTCTGGCTGTGGAACGGCCCGCCGGAGAAGCCACCGCCCGACGGCAGGCGAACCACGATCGGCACCGGAGTGCCCACGCGGTAGTGCTGCTTGGCCGCGACCGTGACCAGCTGGTCGAAGGCGCAGGATACGAAGTCCGAGAACTGCATCTCGCAGACCGGGCGCATGCCCATCAGCGCCGCGCCGGTGCAGGCGCCGGTGATGGCCGTCTCGGACAGCGGTGAGTCGATCACGCGGTCCTCGCCGAACTCCTGCTGGAAGCCCTGGGTGACCTTGAAGGCGCCGCCGTAGACGCCGATGTCCTCCCCGATCAGGAACACCCGCTGGTCGCGCCGCATCTCCTCGCGGAGCCCGTCCGAGATCGCCTGCAGGTAGGTCTTGATGGCCAAGGTGGTTCCTTCGATGGTTATCGGTGGTGGGGGGTGTCCAGCTCTTCCGGGTCAGCGTAGACGCCGGTGTCCAGATCAGCGGCATCCGGCAGCGGGCTCTCCTCCGCTCGCTTCATGGCCTCGTTCAGGAGCTTCTTGACCTCGACGGTGATCTCGTCGTCGACCGCCTCGCCCAGCACGCCGCTCTCCTTCAGCCAGCGGCGGTGGCGCTCGATCGGGTCCTTCTCCTTCCAGTGCTCGAGCATCTCGCGCGGCACGTAGAAGGCGTCGTCGTGGACGGCGTGGCCCTCCATGCGCAGCGTCACCAGCTCCAGCAACGTGGGGCCGCCGCCGGCGCGCGCCTTCTCGATCGCGGCGTGCGCCTCGCGATACACGGTCAGCACGTCGCAGCCGTCCACCACGACGCCCTCGAATCCGTACGCGGCCGCGCGGTCGGCGAGGTGCTCGCAGGCGAACTCGAGCCGGTTCGGCGTGGAGTAGGCGTATTGGTTGTTGTCAATGATGAAGACGACCGGCAGCTTCCGCACGCCGGCCAGGTTCATGGCCTCGTGCGCGTCGCCGCGTGCCATCGCGCCGTCGCCCGACCAGGCCACCGCCACGCGCGGCTCCCGCCGGATCTGGAAGGCGAGGGCGGCGCCCACGGCAACGGGCATCAGCGCCGGCAGGTGGCTGACCATGGCGATCAGGCCGAGGCGGATGTCGGCCATGTGCACGTTGCCGTCCTTGCCGGCCGCCAGGCCGTCGCTGCGCCCCATGTACTGGGCGAAGATGCGCCAGGGCTCCGTGCCGCGGGTCACGTGGACGCCCATGTCGCGCTGGATCGGCGTGCCCACGTCCATCGCCTGCATGGCGGTTGCCACTCCCACGCTGGCACCCTCGTTGCCGCGACCGGTGTAGAAGCTGCCGGGGATCTTGCCCTGGCGGTAGAGGATGTGGCCGCGCTCCTCGATCCCGCGCGTGATCAGCATGTTGCGGTAGATCTGGAGCAGATCCTCGCTGTCGAGGTCAGCCTGCTTGACATCCTCGGCCGACTCGACCGGCGTGGCTTCTCGGGCTACTGCCATCCTTTGTGGGAGTGTACCCCCGCTTTCGGACCCCCGTCTTCCGTCTCACGCCGAGGTCGGCCTCAAGCATCTAGGATTGGCGCATGGGCCACAATCGCAACCGTGAGCTGGGCGACCGGTGCGGGTTCTGCCTGACCTGCGGCTGGGGCCGCCGGTTCATGGACGGCGCCGGCGATGAC
>DASUHV010000075.1:0-9947 GCA_036273355.1 Gaiellales bacterium | reverse complement strand
TCGGGGTCGTCGCCGACGACGTCCGACAGGTCGGGGTGCGGCAGGCCTGGGCGCAACAGCAGGTGCGCGTCCAGGTGGGTGGAGTCGGAGTCGTCCTTCGCGCCGGGCGGGTCGGCGAACCGCACGACAATGTCGGCATGGTGCCGCTGGGGGCGGATGTACTGGTTGGAATCGCGCTCGCGCCGGTCGAGCTCGTCGAGCACCTGGTTGGTGGTGTAGCCGCGCCGCGAGCAGTCGCGCACCACCTTCCACCGGCGGCGCAGGCTCTCGGGAGGGTCGAGGAAGACGCGGATGTCGAAGCAGTCGCGGAGCGCGTCGGTGTGGTAGCCGAGCAGGCCCTCCACGATCAGGAAGCGTCCCGGCGCGAGGTAGACGGGCGGCGCGAACGTCCCGTCCGAGTGCCGGTAGAGCGGCTTCATGATCGCCTCGCCCCGGCGCAGCAGCATCAGGTGCTGACCCATGATGTCCATGTAGTTGCAGCCCGGGTCGAGCGGCGTCACGCCCATGTCCGCCCGCTGCGAGCGGTCGTAGCGGTGGTAGTCGTCGAGGCAGACGTGCGAGACCTGCTCCTCGCCCAGCACGCGCACGAGCCCCCGCGTCAGCGTCGTCTTGCCGCTCGCGGAGTCGCCCACGACGCCAAGGATGATCGGGCGTGGCATCGATCCACTCTACCCGGCGTGCCGCACGACGAAGGACACGACCTGGCCCTGCCTGACACTGTCGTACCCGACCAGCTTGATCTCGGCAGCGGGGTTGGCGGCAGCGCACTGGTCGATCTCGGCCAGCACCGCGTCGGCGGAGGGACGGGCCACGAACGGGAGCTTCCATAGCTTCCAGTAGCTGTCTCGCGGCGACGGGTCGATCGCGTACTCGATGCCCGCGATCAGCCCCGCCTCGGTCAGATGTTGCACCTGCGCGCGCACGTCTGCGGCGCTCAGCGCCGGCAGGTAGCTGAACGTCTCAGACGGCATGGGTCACGTCCAGCGTATCGACGGTGTCGTGCTCGAACCGCACGTCCCGCCAGGTCTCCATTGCGATCGCCAGCGCGGGACTGTGGACGGCCGCCTCGATCAGGATCCTCGCTCCCTCGGCCGCCAAGGAGCGGCCCTCATTGCGGGCCTTCACGCAGGCCTCCAAGGCGACACGGTTGGCGGTGGCCCCGGCGGACGCGCCCCATGGGTGGCCGAGCGTGCCGCCGCCGAACTGCAGGACCGAGTCGTCGCCGAACATGTCTACAAGGTCGGGCATGTGGTGGACGTGGATGCCACCGGACGCGACCGGCATTACCGCCGGCAGGGACACCCAGGTCTGATCGAAGTAGAGCCCGCGCGTGGGATCGGCCGGGATGTGGTCGAGCCGCAGCAGGTCGACCACGCCCAGCGTGCTCTCCCGGTCGCCCTCCAGCTTGCCCACCACGGTGCCTACATGCAGGTGGTCGCCGCCCGCCATCCGCAGCCACTTCGCCAGCACCCGGAAGTGGATGCCGTGGTGCTTCTGGCGGTCCATCACCGCGTGCATGGCCCGGTGCACGTGCAGCAGCATGCCGTTGGCGCGGCACCAGTGGCTGAGCGACTGGTGCATCGCGAAGCCCGCGGTCAGGTAGTCATGCATGATGATCGGCGAGCCCAGCTCCCTGGCACGCTCGGCGCGCTCGAAGGTCTGCTCGACGGTCGGCGCGGTCACGTTCAGGTAGTGCCCCTTGCGCTCCCCCGTCTCCGACTCGGCCTTCAGCACCGCCTCCATCACGAACCCGTAGCGGTCGCGCCAGCGCATGAACGGCTGCGAGTTGATGTTCTCGTCGTCCTTCGTGAAGTCCAGTCCGCCGGACAGCGACTCGTAGACGGCACGGCCGTAGTTGCGTGCGGACAGGCCCAGCTTGGGCTTGATCGTGCATCCCAGCAGCGGCCGCCCGTACTTGTTGAGCCGGTCGCGCTCGATCTGGATCCCGTTGGGCGGCCCTTGGAACGTCTTCATGTACGCCGGGGGGATGCGCATGTCCTCAAGCCGTAGCGCCCGGATCGCCTTGAACCCGAACACGTTTCCCACGATCGAGCTCATGACATTCGAGATGGAGCCCTCCTCGAACAGGTCGATCGGGTAGGCGATGTACGCGATCGCCTGATCGGGCTCGCCCGGCACCGGCTCGATCCGGTAGGCCTTGGCCTGGTAGCGGCCGATGTCCACCAGGTGGTCGGTCCAGACCTGCGTCCAGGTGCCGGTCGACGACTCGGCGGCGACCGCCGCCGCCGCCTCCTCGATCGGCACACCCGCCTGCGGCGTGACCCGGAAGGCGGTCAGGATGTCGGTGTCGGCCGGCGTGTAGCCGGGGCGCCAGTAGGTGTCGCTATAGCTCCTGACGCCGGCGTCGAACATGTGAGCGGGATGCGTGTCCATGCCACCAGGGTAGGCCGCGAACGCTGCAAGCACAATTGAAACATCAGACCTAACTGATAACGTAGTACTGCAATGACGTTCGGCCAGCTGAACACGTTCCTGGCGCTCGCGCGCGCCGGCTCGGTGCGCGGCGCGGCGGCGGCGCTGGTGGTGACGGAGCCGGCCGTGTCGGCGGCGGTGGGCGCGCTGCAGCGCGACCTCGGCGTGGAGCTGGTGACCCGGCAGGGCCGCGGCATCATGCTGACGCCGGCCGGTGACACGTTGGCGCGCTACGCCGCCGAGCTGCTGGGACTGCGCGACCAGGCGCTGCGCGAGATCCGGGAGGTGCGGGCGCTGCGCCTGGCCGCGGTCACGACCGCCGGCGAGTACGTGGTGCCGGCGCTCCTGAAGGCGTTCATGGCCGGCCACCCGAACGTGGACGTGTCGCTCGAGGTCGGCAACCGCGCCGAGGTGTACGAGCGGCTGACGCAGCGCCAGGTCGACCTCGCGATCGGCGGCAGCCCGCCGGCCGGCTCCGGGATCAGCGGTCAGCCGTTCCTCGACTACCGCCTGGTGGTGGTGGCTGCCGCCGACCATCCGGTCGCGGACCCCGCGGACGAGACCTGGCTGCTGCGCGAGCGCGGGTCGGGGACACGCGCGACCGTCGAGGCGTTCCTGGTCGCGGCCGGGATCGCGCCTCGCTCCACCCTCACGCTGGGCTCGAACGGCGCCGTCAAGCAGGCCGTGCTGGTGGGTCTTGGCATCACCCTGCTGTCCAACCACGCGGCCGGCGCCGAGCTGGCGTCGGGCTCGCTGGTGCCGGTGGCGATGCCGGGCGCGCCGCTCGAGCGCTCCTGGTTCGTGCTGCGGCGTGCGAGCGGCCCGATCCTGCCAGAGGCATCCGCCTTCAGCGCGTTCTGCCGGTCGCCGGAAGCTGCGGCCGCCGTGCTGGCCGCTATCGGTCCGTAGGCATTGCCGTGACCGGCGCGTGACACGCAATCGTGCAACGTTCGTCACGCCGCAGCGACAGCCCGGTCGCCATACGCCACGATCTGCACCGGCGGGCCGGCACGAGCATCACGGCCCCGAGCGCTCTACCTCACAACCACGCGGGCGCGGATCACCGCCAGGTGACGACATGTGACGATCCCGTGCCGGACCGCCCACGCCCCCCGAGTCGGGCTCTGAGCCCGTTAAGAGCGCGGCGGGCGTTTCAGCTCTGAGTGGGAGCCGTGACCGATCGTCGCGAAATCGATGCTCGTGGCGCTACGCGCCGCGCTCGGCGACCGGCGACACCGGCTCGGCCGAGTCGATCATCACCTGCCGGCGGGGCCGGCTCGACGAGCGGTCAGACACCGCGACCGCCACGGCTGCCACGATCACCGCCGTCGCGACCAGGGTCGTGGCGGTGAGCTGCTCGCCCGCCAGGGCCCAGCCGAGGAACACCGCCACCACGGGGTTCACGAACGCGTAGGTGGCCACCCGCGTCGGCGCGACGTGGCCGAGTAGCCAGATGTAGGCGGTGAAGGTGACCACCGTGCCCAGCAGCACCAGGTAGAGCAGGCCGGCGAGCGAGCGGCCGCTGACGTGCGACAGCTGCAGATCCCGCGCCTCGCCGGATGCGAACGAGACGGCCACCAGCACCAGCCCGCCCACCAGCAGCGGCGCACCCGCCGCCGCCATCGGCGATGCGGGCAGCGGCACCCTGCGGGTGGCGATCGTGCCGGCCGCCCACGAGAAGGCGGCCAGCAGCAGCAGCGCGGCATCGGTCGCCGACAGGCCGCCGCCGCTGGTCTTTCCGGCCACCAGCAGCGCCACGCCCAGAAACGCGGCCAGCAGGGCCAGCGCCGTGCGCGAGGAGGGCCGGCCGGACCCAAGGAAGCCCCAGGCCAGCAGCGGCACGAACAGCGGGATGGTTGCGAGACAGAGCGCCGACACGCCCGAGGGGACGAACTGCTCCTCGCGCGCCAGCACCGCGTGGCAGCCGACGAACAGGAACAGCCCGACCGCGCCCGAGCCCAGCCACTCGCCCGGCGTCGGCCATGCCGAGTCAGGCTCGCGCAGGCGCGACAGGCCCAGCAGGATGCCGCCGCCGACCAGGCAGCGCGCCGCCATCATCGGAAACGGCGGGATCGTCTCGACCGCCCAGGCGATGGCCAGGAAGGTCGAGCCCCAGACCAGGTAGATGGCCGCGAACGCCGCCACCACCCGCGGTTCGGGCAACGAGGAGGGCATCGCCGTAGGCTAGTGAGGCGGGGTCGGGTCGGGCGCTACCCGGCGGTCGCGGCGGCCCGGCGTATGGCCAGCAGATCGCGGTCGCCCACCCGGGTGATGCGGGCGCCCACCACCGACCGGCCGTAGGCGCCCATGTCGGCCTTCACGGCCTTGGCCTGGATCGTGATGCTGCGCTCCTCGAGCGTGAAGGTGAGGGCGAACTCGTCGCCCGTCGCCATCTGCAGCTCGATCGAGAACTGCACCCCGGTCTCGGACAGGTCGTCCACGCGCACGTCGTACTCGTTTCCCTCGACGGCGTACTGGCAGAAGATCGCGGTCATCACCGCCGGTATGTGCAGCTCCACCCGCGCCGCCTGCCGGCCTGGGCCGTCCTCGCTGATCTCGACCAGAGCGAGCACCCCGATCGCCTGCTCGAACGAGTGGTACTCGGCCTCGGTCAGCTCGAACCGCGCCGTCCACGGCTGGTCGCCGACCGCGAAGCGCAGGGTCAGCTGCTCGACCCCGCCCATCTGCAGCCGCGGCAGGTAGGCCCGCAGCATCAGGCCGTCCAGCTCGAAGGGGTCGCACAGCAGCTGCTTCCCCTCCTGCGAGGTTGCGGATACGCCGGTGCGTCCCGGCAGCGATGCCAACGCTCGTGCGGCCGCCCCCTCCACGCTACTCCTCGGCCATGAACGGATACCGGTAGTCGGCCGCCGGCACGAACGTCTCCTTGATCGTGCGCGGGCTCGTCCACCGGATCAGGTTCCACATGGAGCCGGCCTTGTCGTTGGTGCCGGACGCGCGGGCGCCGCCGAACGGCTGCTGCCCGACCACCGCGCCGGTCGGCTTGTCGTTCACGTAGAAGTTGCCGGCGGCGTCGCGCAGCACGTCGTTCGCCTGCGAGATGGCCGACCGGTCGGTCGCGAACACGGCGCCGGTGAGGGCGTAGGGCGAGGTGGCGTTGACCACGTCGAGCGTGTCATCGAACCGCTTCTCGTCGTACACGTAGGTGGTCACGACCGGCCCGAACAGCTCCCGCTGCATCAGGTCGAACGAGGGATCCTTGGTCGCGATCACGGTCGGGCCGACGAAGTAGCCGTCGCTGTCGTCGGCGTCCCCACCGACCACGATCTCGGCGTCGTCCGACTTCTTGACCATGTCGAACGCGTCCGCCTGGGTGGTGTAGGCGTTCTCGTCGATCACCGCGCCCATGAAGTTGCGGAAGTCCTCGACCGGGCCCATGCGGATGGTCGGCACCTCGGTCTCCAGCGCCTCCCGGATCTGCGGCCACAGGTTGGACGGCGCGTACACGCGCGAGGCCGCCGAGCACTTCTGCCCCTGGTACTCGAACCCGCCGCGCAGGATCGCGGTGGCAACGGCCTGGGGGTCGGCCGAGGTGTGGGCCAGGATGAAGTCCTTGCCGCCCGTCTCACCGACGATGCGCGGGTAGCCGTGGTAGCCGGCGATGTTGTCGCCGACCGTCTTCCACATCGACTGGAACACCGCCGTCGAGCCGGTGAAGTGGATGCCGGCCAGCTCGGGCGAGCGCAGCGCGGCGTCGCCGATCTCGGCGCCCGATCCGAGCACCATGTTGATCACGCCCGGCGGCAGGCCGGCCTGCTCGAGCAGCTTCATCAGGAAGTACGTCGAGTAGACGGCCGTCGAGGCGGGCTTCAGGATCACGGTGTTGCCCATCAGGGCCGGAGCGCCCGACAGGTTGCCGGCGATCGCCGTGAAGTTGAACGGCGCCACGGCGAACACGAAGCCCTCCAGCGGCCGGTACTCCATCCGGTTCCAGATGCCCCGCGATGAGCGCGGCTGCTCCTCCATGATCCGCCGCATGTAGGTGGGGTTGAAGCGCCAGAAGTCGGCGAGCTCGCAGGCCGCGTCGATCTCGGCCTGGTAGACGGTCTTCGACTGCCCCAGCATGGTGGCGGCGTTGATGGTGTCGCGCCACGGCCCGGTCAGGAGGTCGGCGGCCCGCAGGAACACGGCGGCGCGCTCGTCCCACGGGGTGCGCGACCATTCCTTGTGGGCGTCGCGGGCGGCCGCGATCGCCTGCTCGACCTGCTCGGCGCCGCCCTTGTGGTACTCGGCCAGCACGTGGTGCTTGGCGTGCGGCTTGACGGACTTGGCGGTGGTGCCGGTGCGCACCTCCTGGCCGCCGATGATCATCGGGATCTCGATCTGCTGGCCGTCCAGCTCGGACAGCCGCTGCTTGAGGCTCGCGCGCTCGGGCGAGCCGGGGGCGTAGTCGCGCACCGGCTCGTTGTACGGAGTGGGAAGGTTGAAGATGCCTGTGCTCATGGCGGCAAGCCTACCTCTCGTCAGCCGGGGCTGGTGCTGGTGCTGGCCGCGACCACCAGCACGATGAACAGCACCGCGAGCACGACCAGCGCCACCCCGATCCAGCCCAGCACGATGCCGGCCGTGGCCAGGCCGGCGCCGCCGAGCCCGGGACGCTGGGCGATCTCGCGCTTCGCCTGGTGACCGAACACGATCGCCAGGATCGACAACACGAACGGGAAGATCACGAAGCCGCCGATCCCGAGCACCAGCGAGGCGATCGCCTTGCCGCTGGTCTCGCCGGCCGAGACGTGGACGCCGCCGGACATGGCCGCGCCGCCCACCCTGGCGCCGCAGTTCGAGCAGAACCCGGCGCCGGGCGCGACCGGCTCACCGCAGCTCGTGCAGTAGGCCGCGGCTACGTCACACGCCCTTCGGGGACTCGTTCGGCAGCGTCAGCAGGTCGCGGATCGAGACGATCCCGATCAGCTTTCCGTGGTCGCAGATGGGCACGTGCCGGAAGCCGCCGTGGATCATCATCATGGCCGCCTCGCCGTTGGTGGCATCGGGCCCGACGGTGATCGGGTCGCGGGTCATCCACTGCTCGACGGTGCCCTCGATGGTGCCGCGGCCGACGGCCCGCAGCACATCGCGCTCGGTGAGGATGCCGATCAGGTGCTCGCCGTCGGTGACCAGGATCGCACCGACGCGGCGGTCGGCCATCTGGTGGGCGGCCTCCTGCAGCGCCTCGGACGGCCCGATCGTCAGCAGCCGGGTGGCCATGGTGTTGGAGACGGAATCCTCGCGGGGTCGCTGGTAGCTCATGCGCTAGCTGCACCTCGGGTCGGGGTGGGCGAGTGTACCGCACCCGTCGCTACGATTCGACCATGCCGGCCCAGACCTACCGGGGCAAGCCATGCGTGTGCCAGCACCGCCTGGAGCTCTGCGATCAGCGCTGCGTCGCCGACATGATGGCCACGACGTTCTACATGGCCTGCCTGAAGCTGACCGGCCGACGGTGCCTCGTGGTGGGCGCGGGCGCGGTCGGGCTGGAGAAGATCGAGGGGCTGCTGGCGTGTGACGCGAGCGTGCACGTGATCGCGACCGAGGTGGACGCGCCGGTGCAGGAGCTGGCCGACGCGGGCGACATCGAGCTGACGGTGCGGCCGTACCGGCGGGGCGATCTCGAGGGGCACTTCCTGGCGATCGCCGCCACCAGCGATACGGATGTGAACGTGGCGGTGTTCGACGAGGCGGAGAGCCGGTCGATGCTCTGCAACGTGGTGGACGTGCCGCCGCTGTGCAGCTTCATCCTGCCGGCGATCGTGAGGAGCGGCCCGATCGCGATCGCGATCTCGACGGCCGGCGCGAGCCCGGCGCTGGCGAAGCGGATGAAGCGCGAGATCGGTGAGCTGTTCGGGGATCAGTATGCGGAGCTGGCGGAGCTGCTGAACGACGCGCGCGGCTGGGCGAAGGCGACGTTGCCCACCTACGAGGAGCGAAAGGCGTTCTTCGAGGGGATCGTGAACGGCAGCCCGGATCCGGTCGAGCTGCTGCGGGCCGGCGACCGCCAGGCGGTGGTCGAGCTGATCGCGAGCCGGCAGGCGGCGGTTCCGGTCAGCCTGCCCTAGCCCGGCTTCGCCGAGCGAGGTGGCGGCAGCGCCCAGCGGCGTTCGTGGTGCCAGCGGTGGATGGTGCGCGAGCTGGGCGGCTCAGCGTTCGCGTAGGTCGCTGCGAGGATGTGCTCACGCACAGCGCTGACGGGAGCACCGCGGGCGAAGGCGCGCTCCGCGCGCAGCCGCATCTTCGGCCACGCATAGCTGCCCGGCCGGCTGCGAGCCGGGCGTGCCCGCAGCGCGGCAAGATGCGCATCCATCGCCCGACGCCGAGCAGCCGTCAAACACCCATTCGCCCGCCACACCGCGGTCAGTGTCAACACCAGGTCACGACCACTGCGCTGCGTCAAGAAGGACACCGAGGCGTGGCCCTCACACAACCACACCTCAACGCCATACCCGAACCAGACACGCTGCGTCCTGCCACGCGTGCGGTCAACGCAGATCGCACACACCGGCTGCTTGGTCGGAACCTTACGAGCCTTATAGAGAGACGGCAAATACGGCGAAGACATCGCCGATGAGTCTGCCAGCCAAACCCACCGCCGAGGGTGACGAGAAGTCACGCCCCCGTCCCAAACACCAAACGACACCCACTCACACCGCCAACTGGCACAACCCCCTTAGCCAGCTGTTCTAGGCGTCCCACCCAGCCACCGACCGATCTTCTGCCCACCACCAACGGCCCCAGACCACCCATCGCACGCAAACTGCTCCTACGATGCGCCTGTGATTAGCCCTCGACGTGCGCGGGTAGCGCCCTCGTGCCCGGGACTCGGGCACCCGTAGCCCGGTTCGCCGCGTTTGACATAGCCGAAAAGGAGCCGCTGTGAGCTATCGGATTGCCATCATCGACGACCTGCAGGACATCCCCTACCGCCAGGACACGCACATGCGGCCAGTCCGCCACCACCTGGGGATCAGCGCGTTTGGGACGAACGCGTGGACGGCTGCGAACGCGGGCGACCGGCTGTTACCGGAGCACCAAGAGGACGAGGGCAAAGAGGAGCTCTACGTTGTGCTGCGTGGCCGTGCCCGGTTCGAGATCGACGGCGACAGCGCCGATGCGCCCGTGGGCACGCTCGTGTTCGTCGGGCCGGAGAGCAACCGCACCGCCTTCGCGGAGGAGGCGGGGACGACGGTGCTCGCCGTCGGCAGCACCGTCGGCCAGCCATACGAGGTCGGCGGCTGGGAGGTCTGGGCGGAGTTCCACCCCGCCTACGAGGCCGGCGAGTACGACGCTGTGATCGACCGCGCGCGCGAGCCGGTCGAGGCCAGCGCGTACGCCGCGCCGCTCTACAACCTCGCCTGCTGCGAGGCGCTGGCGGGCCGCAAGGAGGACGCGATCGGTCACCTCCAGACCGCATTCGAGCGGCGGCCGAACCTCCGCGACCTTGCGAGGGAGGACACCGACCTCGACCCGCTCCGGGACGAGCCGGCGTTTCGCGAGCTGGTCGG
>DASUHV010000074.1:0-14193 GCA_036273355.1 Gaiellales bacterium | reverse complement strand
TCAACCCCTCGATTTCTGCGATGTCGGCCACGCCACGAACATTAGCGAGTGATGTGACACGGCCCATTCGGCAAAGCAGGAACGGCTACCCTTCAGGGCAAATACTCGTCGAAACGCCCGGAGGAGGGGCGCCGACATATGTTGTATCTGCTGCTGTTCATTCCACCTCTGATCCTCGGTGCCCTCGGGCAGATGTGGGTCAAGCGCGCCTTCGCCGACGGCTCCAAGGTGCACGCCGCGTCCGGCATGACCGGGGCCCAGGTGGCCCGCCGCATGCTGGAGTCGGGCGGCCTGGACGTCGGCATCGAGTCGATCGGCGGCTCGCTCAGCGACCACTACGACCCGCGCGCGAAGGTGATGCGCCTGAGCCAGCCCGTGGGCAACTCGGACACGATCGCCGCCGTCGCCGTTGCAGCGCACGAGACAGGGCACGCCTTCCAGGACGCCCGCCGCGAGTCCATGTTCCGGATGCGCGGATCGCTCGCCCCGGCCGTCGGGTTCGCCTCGCAGGCCTGGTTCCCGCTGGTCATGATCGGCGCCTTCACCTCCGCCGGCGGCAGCGCGGCCAGCCCGCTGATCCTGATCGGCGCCGCGATCTTCGCCGTCACGGTGGTGTTCCAGCTGGTCACGCTGCCCGTCGAGTTCGGCGCCAGCCGCCGCGCCATGCAGATGCTGAGCGCGCAGGGGATCCTGATGCCGGAGGAGCTGCCGGTCGCCCGCAAGGTGCTGACCGCCGCCGCCCTCACCTACGTGATCGGAACCCTGATCGCGGTCTACCAGCTGGCGATCCTGCTGCTGCAGTCGCGCAACTAACACCGCACGCTCTATCGTGCGGGCCGTGCGCCTGATCAGCTTCCGCATCGACGAGGGGCCGCCGCGCGCCGGCATCTGCGACGGCGAGATCGTCCACGACACCGGCCTTGGCATGCGCGACCTGCTGGCGCGCGGGATCGACCGGGCGCGGCCGATCTCGCAGCACCCGCGGGCGGCCGTGCAGCCGCTGCCGGCGGTGCCCGACCCGGGCAAGATCATGTGCATCGGGCGCAACTACCGTGAGCACGCCGCCGAGCAGGGCGCCGAGGCGCCGGCCCAGCCGCTGGTGTTCGCCAAGTACCCGTCCGCGCTGATCACCGACGGCGAGCCGATCCGCCTGTCGCCGCTGACCTCGCAGGTCGACTGGGAGGCGGAGCTGGTGGTCGTGATCGGCCGCGCCGGCAAGCACATCGCCGAGAGCAGCGCCTGGCAGCACGTGGCCGGCTACACGGTCATGAACGACGTGTCCGCGCGCGACCTTCAGCGCGGCGACGGGCAGTGGACACGGGCCAAGAGCCTGGACACCTTCGCGCCGCTGGCGGCAGAGCTCGTGAGCGCCGACGAGATCCACGATCCGCACGACCTGGCGATCCGCTGCTGGGTGAACGACGAGCTGATGCAGGACTCGTCGACCGGCAACATGATCCACGCCATCCCGAAGCTGGTCGCGCACCTGTCGCAGGCATTCACGCTCGAGCCGGGCGACCTGATCGCCACCGGCACCCCGGCCGGCGTGGGCGCGTTCCGCGACCCGCCCGTGTTCCTGCGGGCCGGGGATGTGGTGCGCTGCCAGGTCGACGGCGTGGCGACGCTGGAGAACCCGGTGGCCTGATGACGCGGAGGCGGCCGTGATTGCGACGATGGCCGGCGCCCCGATCTCGATCGAGCACGTCGGCCACGGCTACGGCCCGCTGTCGGTGCTGCACGACGTCAGCCTCGAGATCGCGGCCGGCAGCCGGCTGGCGGTGGTCGGTCCCAGCGGCTGCGGCAAGTCCACGCTGCTGCACCTGATCTCTGGCCTGGAGCAGCCGCGCGCCGGCGCCATCTCGGTGGCCGGCGACGGTCTGCCCGAGCGCCGTCTGGCCGGCTGCGCGCTGATGCCGCAGGACGACCTGCTGCTGCCCTGGCGAAGCGCGCTCGACAACGCGGCGCTGCCGCTGATGAACGCCGGCGTCGGTCGCGGCCAGGCGCGGGAGGCGGCGCTGCCGCTGTTCCGCCGCTTCGGGCTGGAGGGCTTCGAGCAGGAGCAGCCGCGTCGCTTGTCGGGTGGCATGCGGCAGCGGGTGGCGTTCCTGCGCACGCTGCTGGCCGGGAAGGGCGTGCTGCTGCTGGACGAGCCGTTCGCGTCGCTGGACGCGCTCACCCGCGAGGAGCTGGGGGGCTGGCTGGCAGAGACGCTCGATCAGGAGCCGCGCACGGTCGTGCTCGTCACCCACGACGTGGACGAGGCGCTTCGTACCTGCGAGCGGGTGGCCGTGCTGTCGCCGCGGCCGGGCCGGCTGCTGCTGGACGCGCCCAGCTCCAACCTCAGCCACGACGACGTGATGGAGGCGCTGCGATCGTGAAACGGTTCGCGTGGGTGGGGGTGCTGGCGGGGTTGCTGCTCGCCTGGGAGGCGTGGGTCGACCTGCGGTCGGTGCCCGACTACCTGCTGCCGTCGCCCAGCGGGATCGCCTCGGCGCTGTGGGACGAGCGCTCCACGCTGCTGTCGCAGGCTGCAGTGACCGCCCGCGAGATGCTGCTCGGGTTCGCGCTGGCGGTGATCCTCGGCCTGGGCGCGGCGATCCTGCTGCAGCGCCTGCCCTGGCTGCGCTCGGCCGTCTACCCGTTGCTGGTGGCGTCGCAGAGCATCCCGGTCGTCGCGATCGCACCGCTGCTCGTGATCTACCTCGGGTTCGGCCTGTCGCCGAAAGCGCTGATCGTGGCGCTGGTCTGCTTCTTCCCGATCACGGCCAACGCCCTGGACGGGTTCGCGTCGGCGCCGGCAGAGCTGCGCAGCACGATGCGCACGCTGAACGCCACGCCGCGGGCGATCTTCTGGCGGGTGGAGCTGCCGTGGGCGTCGCCGCGCGTGTTCACGGGCGCACGCATCGCGGCGTCCTACGCGGCCGTGGCCGCGCTGTTCGCGGAGTACGCGGGCGGCTCCGGCGGGCTGGCCGACTCGATGCACGACCAGCTCGACACCCAGCTGGTGGGCGCCGCGATCCTGCTGCTGGCGCTGCTCGCGCTGGCGCTGTTCGGGCTGGTGACGCTGCTGGAGCGGGTCATGATCCCGTGGGCGCGCGAGGGCTGACGATCTAAACTCCGTCGCGAACACACACGTTTGCCGGGGAGTCCCGAACGGGGCTGAGAGGACGCGCACCGCGTCGACCCGTCGAACCTGATCCGGATCATGCCGGCGAAGGGACGCAAGCAATGCCACGACGACTCCTTCCGCTCCTCGCGCTCCTGGCGCTGGCCGCAGGCTGCGGCGGCAGCGGCGGCGGCGCCAGCTCGAGCGGCTCCGCCCTCAAGGACGTATCGCTGCAGCTCGACTGGTACCCGAACCCGGACCACGTCGGCCTCTACACCGCCATCGACCGCGGCTTCTTCCAACGCGCCGGCCTGGCCGTGACCCCGCGCCAGCCGACCGACGTGTCCGACCCGATCAAGCTGGTCGCCGCTGGGCGCACCGACCTCGGCATCTCCTACGAGCCGGAGCTGTTCTTCGCGCAGCAGCAGCACGCGCCCGTGGTGGCCGTGGCGGCGATCGTCCCCACCGCCCTCAACTCGATCATCACCACGGAGCAGGGCATCACGACGCCCGCCGGGCTGCGCGGCAAGACGATCGGCGTCGACGGCAGCGCCTCGACCACCGCCTACGTCGACACGGTGCTGCGCACGGCCGGCCTCGCCCCCGGGGACGTGCACCTCGTCACGGTCGGCTTCAACCTGCTGCCGGCCCTGCTGGCCGGCCGCGTTGACGCCATCGCCGGCGGCTTCCAGAACATCGAGGGCGCGGAGCTGGCCGCGCGCGGCCTGCATCCGGTGGTGTTCCCGGTCGACCGCTACGGCGTGCCCGGCTACGACGAGCTGGTGGTGGTCGCGAACAGCAAGCGGCTGGCGACCGACGGCGGCTACCGCCACGAGGTGCGCGCGTTCGTCTCGGCGCTGGCGGCCGGCACGGCCTACGCGAAGGCCCACCCCGCGGCGGCGCTGGCCGTGATGCGCGCCAACTCGTCCCGCGACTACAAGAACGCGCTTGCAACGTCGGTGCCGGAGACGCTTCGGCTGCTGGACACCACATCGCTCGATCCCGCTGCCTGGAACCGGTTTGGCCGCTGGATGCAGGAGCAGGGACTGCTCAACAGCCCGCCGGACGGCGCCGCTCTAGTGGCCCGTCCCTGAACCGGCCCGCGCCTAGAATCCCCGTGTGGAGCACGATTCCCTCAAGGGCCAGCTGCTGATCGCGGCGCCGATGCTGCTCGATCCCAACTTCCGGCGCACCGTCGTGCTGCTGCTCGAGCACACGCCGGAGGGCGCGATCGGCGTCGTCCTCAACCGCCCCTCCGACACCGAGGCGCGAGAGGCTGTCCCCGACCTGCGGGCCGTGCTGCTCGACGACGAGCCGATCTTCCTGGGCGGCCCGGTGCAGCCCGAGACGGTGATCGCGCTGGCCGACCACAACGACCCGCTCGACGACGAGGCCATCTGCGGGTCGATCGCCTCGCTCGAGTTCGACGAGGATCCCGACAACCTGCACAGCTCGGTCAGCCGGGCGCGGGTGTTCGCCGGATACGCCGGCTGGAGCACCGGACAGCTCGAGGACGAGATCGACGAGGAGGCCTGGTTCATCGAGCAGGCGCTGCCGGGCGACGTGTTCAGCACCGAGCCGGAGCGGCTGTGGTCGTCGGTGCTGGAGCGCATGGGCGACCAGTACCGGCTGCTGGCGCGGATGCCCGAAGACCCGCGCATGAACTAACTTGTCCCCCACCCGTGCGAAGGGAGCGAGATGAGCACCACGCAGAGCGGAACCGGCTGGAGCGTCGCGCACGTTGATGACGTGCCCCCGGTCAAGCCGGACTGGCCGGACACCTGGAAGTCGATCCGCCACCACTTCGGCGTGCTCGCGTTCGGCATCAACGCCGTCACCAAGGACGAGGGCAAGGTGCTGATCCCCGAGCATCACGAGCAGGAGTCGGGGCAGCAGGAGGTGTACTTCGTGCACCGCGGCAGCGCCCTGGTCACCCTGAACGGCGAGACGGTGACGGCCGCCACCGGCGCGGTGGTCGCGGTCGAGCCCGGCACCACGCGAAAGTTCGAGGCGGCGTCCTCGCCGACCACGCTGCTCGTGATCGGCGGCACGCCCGGCAAGGCGTACGAGATCGGAGACTGGGAGAAGTAAGGCCGATCGTTAGGGGGTGGTCATCCGCTTCTGATAGCAGACGCTCTTGGGGTCGGTCAGGTACGGCCCCCAGCAGGGGCCGCGCCGGTAGCCGGCCCGCTCGTAGAGGCGGATGGCGTCGAGCAGGCGGTCGCCGGTCTCGAGCCGCAGCGTGTCGAAGCCGAGCTCGACGGCCCACCGCTCCAATGCCTCGAGCACCGTTCGCCCGACGCCGGCGCCGCGCGCCTCGGGTGCCACGTACATGCGCCGGATCTCGCCGCCGCCCTCCGGGTGCCGGCAGATGCCGCCGCAGCCGATCACCTCGCCCTCGCGCAGCGCCACCAGGAACACGCCGTCCGGTGGCTCGAACTCCTCGTCGCGCGGCGGCGCACCCGATCCGCCCTCGCCGCCGTAGCGTGCCGCCATCTCGGCCTGCTGACGGACGGTCATCTCGGTCAGCTCGCTGAGCCGGCGCGGTTCGATCGTGATCGACATCCGGCCAACGATAACCCGCCATGTGTGGACGGTGATCGCCGCGGGTAGCACCTCTGCATGTCCGATGGACAGCGACGTATACCCGACACCCCGACCGGTCCGACGCCGCCGGAACACGACCGCGACTCCGCCGACCTGCCGCGTGACGACGCGGGGAAGCCGGCCGAGGGAAACCTCGTGAAGGACGGTCAGGTGCGCACGGATCATCCGTCCACCGCCGAGCCTCAGAAGGGGCGCTCCTCCCGGGACGAGGCGGGTGATACGGCGGCCGAGTCGGTGATCGAGTCGTTGCAGGTGGACTCGAGGATCACCAAGGGCAGCGATCCGGATTCGCCGGCGGCGGGCCTGCTCGCCGCTGCGGCGGCCACGAACGGTCCTCTCGACGAGGGTGCCTACCGGCAGTTCCTGGCGGAGACGGACCTCGACTGGGCCAGCGTCGAAGACCTGGAAGCCCGCTACGGCTCGTTCCAGTCCGCCCTGGTCGAGGCCGGCATCGCGCCGCCGTCCTGAGCGTCAGCCGGCGCCGGCGTGGGCGACGAGGCCGCCCACGCGGTCGAGGTCGTCCGCGAGGTCACCCAGATGCTCGTACACCGCCTCGGCGCCCGCGCCGTCGAGCTCGCTGCGCGCGAAGCCTCCGGTCAGCACCGTCACCGCGGGTAGGCCCGCGGCCGAGGCGGCCAGGCAGTCCCACGGCGAGTCGCCGATCACGATCGCCGCGGCACATCCCGACCGCGTAAGCGCGATCTGGATCGGCTCCGGATCGGGCTTGGACTGCGACCCGTCGGCGGCCGAGGTCGATGCCCAGACGAGATCCTCCGCATCCAGCAGATCGACGTAGTACTCCACCTCATGACGCTCGGCCGAGCTGACCAGCACCACCACGACGTCACGGGCAACCAGACGTTCCAGCAGGTCGCGGGCGTGCGGCAGCGCGGCCACCTGATCGCGAACGGCGGCGAAGCGGCGAGCGTGCTCATCGACCGCCTGCTCGGCAACGCTCGCAGCGTCGCGCTCCCCCAGCAGCTCCTCGAGCAACCGCTCACCCCGCATGCCGATCAACCTGTGCGCGCGGGACGTGGGGATGTCGAATCCGCACGCGCGGAGCGCCGATGACCACGCGCTGGCGTGCAGGTAGGTCGAGTCGACCAGGGTGCCGTCGATGTCGATCAGCGCCGCCATGCGGTCACCGGGGTTGATGCTCTCGGTCACGTCAGCGTCCCGTCACCATCGCAGGCACCGGATCGGGCTCCGGCTGCGGGATATCCGGCACGGGCGGCGCCGGATCGGGCTCGCTGGGCGGTGTGGGCGGCTCCGGTATCGGCAGCGACGGATCGGGCGGCACCGGCGTCGGCGGCTGAGGCATGGACGACTCTGGCATGGCGGCTGACTACCCGAGCCGCGGTGGCGTGAAACCACGACCCCCGGAGGGATGAGTTGGGGCCGGCCGATGGCCGGCCCCAATCTGGCGCTACGGAGTGACCTTGTCGACTCCGCTCTTGATCTTGTCGGCGGCGTCGTCCACGCCCTCCTTGAGATCGCCCCTGGCCCGGTCGCGCTTGCCCTCGGCCTCGAGCTCGGGGTCGTCCTTGAGCTGACCCGCCTTCTCCTTGGCGGTGCCCTTCATCTGATCGATGTTCTCACCCATGTCCTGGTACCTCCTCCCGCATGCATCGTTCGGTCATGGGATCCATGCCCGCCGCGGGGGCGGGCGAAACGAGGCCGCCGAACGCCCCGGCCATCTGGCGCGCCTGCCCAGCAGCGCGAGCAGCGCGGGCGCCAGCAGGGAACGGACGAGAAAGGTCTCGACCAGGATGCCGACCGACATCACCGCGGCCAGCTCGCGGAACGACCGGATCGGGATCAGCGCCACCAGGGCGAAGCTGGCAGCCAGCGACAGCCCGGCCGCTCGGATCGCGCGCGACGCCCGCGGGGCAGCGCTCGCGATCGCGTCGCGCATCGGGCGGTTCTCCCCCTCGGCCCAGATCTTGCCGACGATCAAGACGTTGTAGTCCGAGCTCAGCGAGACCAGCAGCACGGCTCCGGCGAACGGCACGTAGTAGGTGATGTCGGGGTATCCCAGCACGTCCTGGAAGAACCAGACGGTCAGGCCCAGCGTGGCCGCCACGCTGAGCACGTTCACCGCCAGCAGCACCAGTGGCGCCAGCAGCGCCCGCATGAACAACGCCATCAGCACCAGGTTCACGAGCAGCACGGCCAGCGCGATCTTGAGCGCATCGCCGGAGACGGCGTCGACCGCCGACTGGGCGAGCGCCGTCTGGCCGGCGTACTCCACGGATGCGCCGCCGAGACCGGCCGAGCTCATGAGTCCCGGCATCCGCGTCTGGAGCTGGGCGAGGTCGCGCACCGCGGCGGGAGACAACGGATCGGTATCCGACACCAGCACGTACCTGGCCGCCCGGCCATCAGGCGTCAGGAACGGCTGCACGGATGTGCCGCTGACCTGCTCCGACGGCCCCACGGCGCCCGCGAAGCCCGGCTGGCGACGGAGCTCCTGCTCCAGCTGCGCGAGCCCGGCGGGCGGAAGCGCGGCTCCGCGATCCTGGACGATCACCTCCAGCGGGGCCAGGGCTCCGGGCGCGAAGCCGGCGTCAGCGGCGCGAGCGGCCACCCGCGGCCCGCTGTCGCTGGGGAGCCCTGAGATCACGTCCACGCCCAGGTGCAGCGTGCGGGCCTGGACGCCGGCAATCACCAGCACCCCCACGCAGGCGACACCGATCAGGGTGGCCAGCGGGCGCCCCGCCGCGAGGTGGGCGACACGCTGGCCGATCGGCCTGCTCACCGCCACCTCGTCCCCGACCTGCTCCGGTCGGGTGGGCCACACGGCGAAGCGGCCCAGCAGCGCGATCAACGCGGGCACGAACACCAGCGAGACCAGCATCGCGACGGCCACCGTCACGGCCAGCGCCGGCGCCAGCTCGCGGAAGAAGCCGAGCGACGAGGCCCGCAGCGCCAGCAGGCTCAGTGACAGGATCACGCCGCCGGTGAAGACGATCGGGATCACCGCCCGGGCGCCCGCCGTCGCCGCGTCACGGGACTCCGCCCCTGACCGCAGCTGATCCCGGAACTCCGACAGGAAGAACACGGCGTAGTCGGTGACCACCCCCAGCAGCAGCGCCACCACCAGTGGCTCCACCTCCTGCGGCAGCGGGCTGCCGCTGAGCCGCGCGACCTCGGTCAGCGCCCACAGCGTGATCGGGAAGGCCACGCCGATCGTCGCCATCGTGACGACGGCGGCACCCGGCGCACGGAACACCGCAAGCACGATCACGGCGATCACGAGCACGGTCAGCAGCTCCACCAGGCCGATCCGATCCAGGATCAGGGTGCCCTGTTCGATCCGCGCCGGGGTGACCCCCGTGACCCCGACCGGCGCGGCGTCGGGCCCCGCCGCCTTCAGGTAGGCCTGGGCCGCGTGCGTGCGCTCGTTCGGCGAGTACGAGCCATCGAACACAAGGTGGGTGATCGCGGTGGTCGAGTCGCCCGTGGACGCGGGTGCGCCGGGAACGTTGATGAACGGGATGGCGAGCCGTGCGCCGGATCGGTCCTGGCCGCGGCTGACCGCGACGGCCCGTGAGATCACGCGGGACTGCGCATCGCGGCTGAGGCCGTGGGGATCACGCTGCACGACGATCACGTCGCTGCCGGCCGGAACGCGGAACAGCCGGAGTGAGTCCGCCTCGGCGCGCAGTGCCGGCGAATCCTTGGGAATCAGGTTGAGCACGGGGCCACCGCTCTGGAACGGATTCGCATGCAGACCGGCCACGACGGCCGCCGCGGCGAACGCCGGGACGACGAGAAACCGCAGCCGAACGGCGAACCAGGCGAGTGCGCGGGTCGCGAGCCCGGAGGCATGCGGCCGCCGGCTCATGCCGGCTCTGCTTCCGGCGTCCCGCGGACGCGCTCCAGCTCGGCGTCAAGCTCGGCGCCCACCAGCAGCGCGAGGCTCGACAGCCACAGCCAGGTCATGGTCACGATCACGGCCGCCAGCGATCCCCAGACCTTGTTGTAACCGCCGAGGCGGTCGGCGTAGATCGCGAGCCCGGCCGAGGCGATCAGCCAAACGGTGACGGCCAGCACGGCTCCCGGCGTGATCAGCCGGAACGTGTGGTGCTCAACGTCCGGCCCCAGAAACAGCACGCCCCCGAACACGAACAAGAGACCCAGGACAAGCAGTGGCCAGCGCCCGTAATCCCACAGCCAGGCCACGGCGGCGATGCCAGTCTGATCCTGGAGCCAGCTGCTGATCGTCGGGCCCAGCACCAGCATGAACAGCACCAGTCCCACCGCCAGGAGCGCCACCAGGATCATCAGCAGCGCCACGATCCGCTTGCGCACGAAGCCGCGCGTCTCGGTCAGCTCGTGGGCGGCGTTCAGCGACCACATCACCGTCTGCATGGCGCCGCTCAGCGACCACAGGGCGAACACGGCGCCGACGGCGATCATGACGTCGCTCCTATCGGACACAAGCAGCTGCGTCATGCTCGCCCGCACCAGCACGAGCACGCTATCGGGCACCACGCCGTTGAGGTGGTCGAGCAGCGTCTGCATCGACCCGGGCCCGACCGTGGCGCTGAACACGCCCACCGCCAGCAGCAACGCCGAGGGGATCGCCAGGAAGCCGTTGAAGGCGATCGCCTGGGCCAGGTGCGGGATCTGATCGGCCTGGGCATGAGCCACCGCGCTGATGACCACGCGGCGAAGGCCGGGCTTCGGGGAGGGGGTATCGGGGGTGTCTGCATGCATGCGGCCTCGTGGTTTTGGGGAGGTGCCGGCCGGGAACGTTCCTCCCGGTGGCTATACCTGATTGGAGGAACAATCATGCCTATCCGCACCGAGGGAGTACCGGGGACGATCCGGCGGTCGCCTGAGAAGGTGCGCAGGACGTACCGCGAGACGCTCGACAGCGCCCACGAGCAGTACAGCTCAGAGGAGCGTGCGCACCGGGCGGCCTGGGCCTCGGTCAAGCACGTGGCCGAGAAGGTCGGGGACCACTGGGAGCTGAAGGACGAGCAGGGCCCGTCGGACGATCAGGACGCCCAGCACGGCGCGGCTGCGCTGAACCACCCCAAGCCGACGGCCGGCGGCGTGGACGTGCGCGGCCATACCCGGGACGAGCTCTACGAGCGCGCGCGGCGGGCCGGCGTCAAGGGCCGTTCCAGGATGAACAAGCTGGAGCTGGCCCAGGCCATCGCCCGGCGCAACGGATAGCGGGCCGGCGTCACCTTCGCGTAGGCGACATCGCAACTACGCTGCCGGAATGGAGCCGATCCGCGTGATCACGTGAGTGCTCCGGATCCGGCGAGCTTCACGTTCGAACCGTTCTTCGCGATCGCCGCCGCGGCGGCCGCTGTGCTGTACGCCCGTGCGGCCCGCGGCCGCGACGTGCCGGTGTGGCGGGTGCTGGTCTTCGGCTTCGGCCTGCTGCTGGTGGTGGTGCCGCTCAACTCGCCGCTCGAGACGCTGGCCGAGCACTACCTGCTGCTGGCGCACCTGCTGCAGAACGCGATCATCGCCGACTGGGCGCCGCCGCTCCTGATCCTCGGCCTCACGCCCGCCATGCGGGCCGGGATCGAGCGGCGCGGCGGCCGCCCCATGGCGGCCCTGACGACCCTGCCGGTCGCCCTCGCGATCTGGCTGACCGGATGGTACGGCGTGCACCTGGCGCCCACCTACCAGGCGCTGCTGCGCCACCCAGAGCTCCTGAACCTGGAGCACGCATTCCTGATCTGCATCGGGCTGATCTTCTGGTGGCCGGTGTTCGGCGCGACCAGGCGGATCGGCGGCGACATCGTGCTCTACCTGCTGGCCGCGTTCGTCGCGGTCTCGTTCCTGGGGCTCGCGTTCACGTTCATCACCCGGCCGTTCTACCCGTACTACGTCGAGACGCCGCGGCTGTGGGGCCTGTCTCCGAGCGAGGACCAGAACCTGGGCGGTGTGATCATGAACGCCGAGCAGGCGATCGTGTTCCTATCGGCGCTGGTCTTCGCGATCGCCGCGCTGCTCGACCGCCAGGAAAGGGAAACGGCCGGCTACCGCGACTGATCGCGGCGCAGCGCGACCGCGGCGACAAACAGCGCCACGGCGAACACCGCGGTCTCCGCGAGCACCGCGACCGCGCCGGCGATGCGCTGGTCGGTGAGCGCCGACGCGCCGCCCAGCTTGGGCGTGTGCTCGTAGAAGCTGTAGAGCGGGCGCGGGTAGAGGGCGATGAAGAAGTCCAGCGGCATCATCATCACGAGCGCGATGAACAGGTAGAGCACGCGCCGGGACGGGGTCAGGTACCCCGGGACGATCTCCGCCCACCAGAACAGCAGGCCGGTGACGATGAAGACGAGGTGCTCCACGCCCAGCGCCCAGCGGTGCTCGAGCGCGTAGTCGTAGACCACGGGCAGGTGGATCGCATACCACGCCACCAGCCACAGCAGCATCGCGACGGCCGGCTGTGCGAGCCGGCGGACGATGCGCAGCCGGTCGACGGCCACCACCATCGGCGTCAGCAGGCCGAGGATCAGGAGCGGCGGGGCCCAGTCGGCGATCATCACGTTCTGGAGCAGATGGAAGCTCAGCATCGAGGTCAGCGCAAGGTGCTCGATCGGCGATAACAGCGCGATCGCGATCAACGCCAGACCGGCGGCGAACAGCGCGCAGCGCGCCGTCTGCACGGGCACCCCGCGGCGGCGGTACGACCGGGCGACGACCGCGTAGTCGACCGCGAACACGACGATGGCGATCGCCCATTCCGGGTCGAGGGATGGTTGCCAGGGATCAAGCATCGGGGGCGGCGCGAGCCTATCCCGGCAGGCGGTCAGTGGTGCGTTCTGGGGCGGCTCAATATGGCCCGCTGCACGAGCAGCGTGCCGACCGCTCCGCCCACCATCATCAGGACGTTCACGCCCAGCACGCCCAGCGCGCCGAGGGCCTTGTCGAGCTCGCGCAGACCGACCGCGACGCCGAAGTACCCGACCGCGGGGATGGTGGTGACCGAGATGGCCACCCCGACTCCCGAGCTCGCGCGGGTCTCCAGCGCCAGCATCCCGGCGACACCGGCGACGAAGGCCACCACCACCGTCTCGTTGCTGATGGTCGTGAGACCCGTCAGCACACCGGTTGCCTGGATGCTGTAGCTCGACGCGATGAAGCCCAGGTGATCCTGCATGAACGTCGAGACCGCCGCGGCCAGACCCGCCGCCCCCAGCCCCAGCGCAAGCGTGAGCAGCGCGCGGCTGGCGAGCTCCGCCTGGCGACCGACGATGCCCACGGCGATCGCCGTGATCGGCAACAGGTCGGGGCTGACCGCCATCGCTCCCACGATCAGGATCCCGTTGTTGTCGACCACGCCGTAGCTTGCGACCACGCCGGCCACGACCATGAACGCCAGGTAGCGAGCCAGCGGCCGCGCGTTCACCCACGCCGTTCCCAGCACGTCGGCCCACACCATCGTCCGCTCGGCCCGGCCCTGCGAGAGGGCGCCGACGACCTCGATCCGATCCAGGGTGACGTCGCGGCCGGGCACGCCCAGACCCTGCAGCGTGTCCAGCAGCGCGTCGACCGACCGCGGCCGCACCCTGGCCGACACCAGGGAGTATCCGGGCCTGGTTGCGTCGATGCACGCCACGTGGCTGACGCCGTCGGTCTGGTCGAGCGTGCTCGCGACTCGCTCGAGCAACGCCGACTCCCCGAACACCTCGAGCGCAATCATCTAGTGAGTCGGCTCGTCTCGCGGGCCGCCGACCCGGGCGCGGAACACGTGGTACGTCCAGCCCTGGTAGAGCAGGATCAGCGGGACGAAGATCAGCGCGACGACCGACATCACCGCGAGCGTGTAGTGCGCCGAGGCGGCGCTGCTGACCGTGAGGCTGTTGGCGAAGTCCGTGCTCGAGACCATCACCCGGGGAAACAGGCTGATGAAGAGCGTGGCCACGACCGCGATCGTGCCCAGGCCGGTCATCGCGAACGCGCGGATCTGGCTGCGGCGGCGGACGAACACGACCGCGAGCACGAACGCGGCGATGCCGATCGCGGCGGGCAGCACCGGCGGAAACACGCTCTTGTCGTTGCGGTCGACGGCGACCACCACCGTCCAGACCAGGAACACGGCACCGAGCGCCGCCGCGATCAGCGACAACCGTCGTGAGGCGGCGCCGGCTCGCTCCAGCAGGTCGCCCTGCGTGCGAAGCGTCAGGTAGGTGGCACCGTGGCACGCGAAGATGGCGACCACCGCGACGCCTGCCAGCACGGTGTAGGCGTTGAACAGGTCCCAGAACGTTCCGTCGAAGTCGCCCTGCGAGTTGATCGGCGTGCCGTACAGGAGGTTCGCGAGCCCGACGCCCCAGATCAGCGAGGCGCCGAAGCTCCCGACAGCGTTCGCCCACAGCCACACTCGTCGCCATCGCGGGCTCGTGCTCTTCGTCCTCCACTCGAACGAGACCACGCGGATGATCAGGAAGAAGAGCACGGCCAGAAGCGCGATGTAGAGGCCCGAGAACATCGTCGCGTACCAG
>DASUHV010000073.1:0-6332 GCA_036273355.1 Gaiellales bacterium | reverse complement strand
CCCGGTCAGTGAGTTGAAGATTCCGATCGAACGTCCTTTGGAAAGCGCTGCAATTGCAGCAAAATCGGGGCAGCGCAGTCTAGCAGTCGGCCGGTGCGGCGGCTTCGGCAAACGCGTCGACCAGCACCGCCACGGGCAGCCCCACAACGTTCGTGTAGTCGCCCGCGATGGCGGTCACCAGGGCGGCGCCGCGACCCTGGACGGCGTACCCGCCGGCCCGGCCGCGCCACTCACCCTCCCCCAGATACCACTCGATCTGGCGCTCGGTCAGGTCGCGGAACGTGACGTCGGTGGACGCCAGGCGGACGTGCTCCGCCTCGGAGCAGCGCAGGCACAGCCCCGAGTAGACGGTGTGGGTGCGGCCGGCCAGACGGCGCAACATCGCCGCGGCCTCGGCCGTGTCGGCAGGCTTGGCGAGGCTGTCGCCGTCGAGGGCAACGGTCGTGTCGACTCCCAGCACCCACGGGCCGTCGACCGAGCGGGCTTTGCCCACGGCGTGGGTGACGACCAGTTCCGACGGCCGCTCGCCGGGCGGGTCGATCTCGACGTAGCCGGGCTCGACAACGGTGAAGGGGATCCCGAGCTGGGTGAGTATGGCGCGGCGTTGCGGCGAGCGACTGGCGAGGAGGAGCGGCTGTGGGAGATAGATCACTCGGAGCGTCCGACCAGCGCCAGACCCTCAGACCAGCTCGTGATCCGCGAAATAAATGGCGATCTCCCGCTCGGCCGACGCCGTGGAGTCCGACCCGTGCACTGCGTTCTCGCCGATCTCGAGCGCGTAGTCGCCGCGGATCGTGCCCGGCGCGGAGTCCAGCGGGTTGGTTGTGCCCATCATCGTGCGCACCGTCGCCACCGCGCCCGGGCCCTCCAGCACCATCGCCACGACCGGCCCCGACGTGATGAACTCGACCAGGTCGGGGTAGAACGGCTTACCCTCGTGCTCGGCGTAGTGCTGCGCCGCCTGCTGCTCGCTGACCCGCAGCAGCTTCATGCCCCGGATCGCGAACCCACGCTGCTCGAAGCGGCCCAGGATCTCGCCGGACAGCCGGCGGGCGTGGGCATCGGGTTTGATCATCACGAACGTGCGCTCGAGGTCGGCCACTAAAGACTCCTTGTACGGGAACGGCGGAGCCGAAGCTTAGAGCGGGGCGTCGGTGGTCGTGCGCCCGCTGACCACGTCCACGTCGCGGGTGCGCGGCGTGGCGCCGCCGGCCACGGCCGTCTCGCAGTAGGGGCAGAGCCGCCACTCCGGATCGAGCGGGCTCTTGCAGCGCCGGCAGGCGTTCTTGAGCTTGGTGCCGCAGTGCGGGCACGACAGGAAGCTGGGGTCGGCCGGGTTGCGGCAGTACGGGCAGACCTGGTCGGCGCCAAGCCGCCGTTCCATCGCCCGGATCTCGAGCTCCCGCTCGCGGACGTCGCTGAGGTACTCGGGCGGCCGCAGGAACATGTAGATGACGACCCCGAGCGGCCCGAACAGCACGGCGGCCGCCACGCATACCGAGACGATCACCTGGTCATCGATGCGGCGCCGGGCGTCCTTGGCCGTCCAGAACGCCAGCGCGAGCCAGATCGCGATCACGAACAACCCCGATATGCGCTCGATGGCCGTGAAGTAGCCCGAGCTGAAGAAATCCCCGACGCCCGAGAACGGGCCGGAGGATGACGAATCGGTGGTCTGAGTAGCGAGCAGGTTCACGCGTACCTCTTTAGAGTCTAAGTGGCAGTCCGGTCGGACCGCAATGGTTCAGTCGGGTGCGTCATCGCTGAGATCGTGTAGCAGGTACAGCGATCCGCACACCACGACGGCGCCGTTCGGCCCGGCCAGCACCCGCGCAGCCTCGAGCGCCTCCTTGGGCCGTTCGCACGACGGGCCGCCGGCCAGCGACGCCACGGCGTCGGCCGGAAGCGATCGCGGGTTGCTGGAGGTGGTCGCGATGATCGTCGGGCACACCGTCCGCAGCAGCGAGACCATCGACGCGACGTCCTTGTCGGCCATCGCCGCGAACACGGCCACCGCCTGGCGGTCGCCGAGTAGCGCGGGCAGCTCCGCGGCCAGCCGCTGCATGCCGGCCGGGTTATGGGCACCGTCCCAGATCTCGAGCGGACGCTGGCCGCGCACCTCCAGCCGCCCCGGCACGACGAGCTGCTCGATCGGCGACGGATCGACGGGCCGGCCCAGTAGCGTCTCCACCGCCGCCCGTGCCACCGCCCGGTTCTGATCCTGATACGAGCCGCCCACCGTCACGACCTTTGTACGCGCGGCCTGCGGTGCGGCGTCCTCCCAGCCGGCCTCGCCGATCACCAGGTCGCCGCCCGCGGGTACCACGGCCAGCTTCTCGGCGGCGATCCGCTCGCGGGACTGACCCAGCAGCTCCGAGTGCTCGAGCGACACGTTGGTCAGCACCTGCACGCGCGAGCGGGCCAGCACGTTGGTCGCATCCAGCCGGCCGCCGAGACCGGCCTCGACCACCGCCACCTCAACGCCCGCGTCGGCGAACGCGACGTACGCGGCTGCAGTCAGCGCCTCGAACTGGGTCACCTCGAGCCCGGTGTCACGCACCGCCGACACCGCCCGCTCGTAGCCCTTGGCCGAGATCGTCTTGCCGCCGATCCGGATCCGCTCGCGGAACGTGGTGATGTGCGGCGAGGTGTATGCACCGGTGGCAACACCCTCCGCCTCGAGCAGCACCTCGCAGAAGCGGACCGTGGACGACTTGCCGTTGGAGCCGACGATGTGGATCGCGTCGAAGCGCTGCTCGGGGTGGCCGAGTGCATCCATCAGGGCGTGCATGCGCTCGAGCCCGAACTGCATGCCCATCAGCTCGAGCGACTCGATGTAGTCGGCTCCGCTCATCACAACCGGGGTCACAGCGCTTCCAGCCTACGCTGGATGTCGGACACCTCACCGGCGAAGCGCTCCGCCTTCTCCCGCTCGGCGTCCACCACCTGCGCGGGCGCGCGGGCCAGGAAGCCCTCGTTGGCCAGCTTCGACCGGGCTCGCTCGTGCTCGGCCACCGCCGCCTTCAGCTTCGCCTCCAGCGACTCGCGGTCGCCGCGGGCCACCACGACCGCCGCCGCGGCGGCGGCGTCCTGCTCGACGGCCACGCCCTTCGCGCGCTCCAGCAGCGCCATGAACAGCGACCCCGGCGCCGCCGTCACCAGCGGCCGCTCGCCCTCGCCGGCCAGCCGCCGCGCCTCCGACACCACCTCCATGTCGTTGCGGGCCGACTCCTCGAGCGCCGGGTCGCGGTGGTCGAGCTGCGGCTCCGGCACCGGCGACACCAGCAGCATCGCGCGCTCCCCCGGCAGGAAGCCCCAGATCTCCTCGGTCACGAACGGCATCACCGGGTGGGCCAGCGCCACCGTCTGCTCGAGCACCCACACGAGCGTCGCCGACACCTGGCGCCGCGCCGCCTCGTCGTCGCCGTACAGCCGCGACTTGGCGGCCTCCACGTACCAGTCGCAGAAGTCGTTCCAGATGAACCCGTACAGCCCCTTCACGGACGCGGCGAAGTCGTAGCTGTCCAGCTGCGCCACCACCTCGTCGATGGTGCCCGCCAGCCGCGACAGGATCCAGCGGTCCTCCGCCGTCGTCGCCAGCGGCGCCGGCTCCGCCTCCGGGTCGGTCTGCAGCAGCACGAACCGGGCCGCGTTCCAGAGCTTGTTGGCCAGCTTTGCGCCCTCGTCCAGCATGCCCTCGGAGAAGCGCACGTCCTGCGTCGAGCTCATCTTGAGCAGGCCGTAGCGGGTGCCGTCGGCGCCGAACTGCTCGATCAGGTCGAGCGGGTTGACGCCGGTGCCGAGCGACTTGGACATGCGGCGACCGTCCGCGGCCTGGATGATCGACGTGATGTAGACGTCCGAGAACGGCTTCTCGCCCATGAACTCGATGCCCATCATCAGCATCCTCGCCACCCACAGGTTGATGATGTCGCGGGCGGTGACCAGCACGTTTCCCGGGTAGAACGTGGCCAGGCGCTCGTTCGGCTCGGGCCAGCCCAGCGTGGCGAACGGCCACAGCGCCGATGAGAACCAGGTGTCCAGCACGTCGGGGTCCCGCTCCAGCTCCGCCGACCCGCACTCACCGCAGGCGGTGGGCGGCTCCACGCTCACGGTGCGGTGCCCGTCCGGGCAGTACCAGACCGGGATCTGGTGGCCCCACCAGAGCTGGCGGGAGATGCACCAGGGCCGGATGTTGTCCATCCAGTGGAAGTAGATGGCCTCCTGGTTCCTGGGCACGAAGCGAACGCTGCCGGAGCGCACCTCGGCGTTCGCGGCGGCCGCCAGCGAGTCCATCTGCATGAACCACTGCAGCGAGATCAGCGGCTCGATGCGGTCGCCGGTGCGGTCGCAGTGGCCGACCTCATGCTCGTACGGGCGCTCGCCGTGCAGCAACTGCTCGCTGAACAGGCGGTCGATCACCTTCTGGCGGGCCTCGCCCACGGCCAGCCCGGCGAACTCCCCCGACTCCGCCGACATGCGGCCGTCGAACCCGATCACCGAGATCTCGGGCAGGCCGTGGCGGCGCCCGATCTCGAAGTCGTTGGGGTCGTGGCCGGGCGTGACCTTGAGCGCACCGGTGCCGAAGTCCATCTTCACGTACTCGTCGGCGATGATCGGCACCTCGCGGCCCACGATCGGCACGATCGCCGTCTTGCCGACCAGGTGGCGGTAGCGGTCATCGTCCGGGTGCACGGCCACCGCCGTGTCGGCCAGGATCGTCTCCGGCCGCACGGTGGCCACGGTCAGGAACTGGTCGGTGCCGTGGATCGGGTAGCGCACCTCGTAGAGCGCGTCGGCGGCGCGCTCGTGGCGCACCTCCAGGTCGGACACGGTCGAGCCGCACCCCGGGCACCAGTTCACGATGCGGTTGTCGCGGTAGATCAGGCCCTTGTCGTAGAGCCGCACGAACATCTCCATCACGGCCCGCACGTACCCCTCGTCCATGGTGAAGCGCTCGTGGTCGTAGTCGAGCGTGCAGCCCAGCCGCTTCAGCTGCTGGATGATGGTGGCGCCGGTCTCGCGCCGCCACTCCCAGACCCGCTCGACGAACGCCTCGCGGCCGACGTCGATCCGGGTCGTCCCCTCCGCCCGCAGCTGCTTCTCGATCACCGCGTGCACGGCGATCGACGCGTGGTCGGTGCCGCAGATCCACAGCGTGTTGCGCCCGCGCATCCGGTGCAGCCGCATCAGCGTGTCCTGGATCGAGCCGTTCAGCGCGTGGCCCATATGCAGCTCGCCTGTCACATTCGGCGGCGGCAGCGCGATCACGTAGGTCTCCGCGTCGCTTTCGGGATCGCCGGAGAAGCCGCACTCGCGCTCCCAGCGCTCGAACAGGCGGGCCTCCACGGCCTCCGGCTGGTGACGGGTGCGACGCTCGAGCTCGTCTCTGCGGGCGCCGGCCATAGACGGGCCATTGTAGTGTTGGGCGATGCGCGTGCGGGTGGTATGGCTGATGTGTGGCCTGGTCGCCGCGGTCACGGCGATCACCTACTGGCGGCTGCCGGCCGGCGCCACGTACCACTTCGACGACACCGGTCCCAGCGGGGCGGCGTCGCGCCTGATCAGCTACCTCAACTTCCCGGTCGCGCTGATCGCGATCGCGCTGGTGGGAGCCGCCGCGCGAGGGCCGATGGCGTGGGCGGCGATCGTGCTGTGCGCGACCGTGGCGCTGCCGGGGGTGGTCAGCCAGGACGACCTGACCGCCAGCTGGGCCAACCTGCCGGCGGTGATCGGCGTGGCGCTCGCGTTCTGGCTGACCTGGTGGGCGCCGCGGCGCTGGGATCCGCCGCTGGGGCGGGCGCGGATCGTGATCATGGTGGTGCTGGCGATCTGGTCGATCCCCTGGATGATCGCGTCGGTCGGCCTCTACGCGCAGGACCTGCCGCTGCTCGGCCACGTCATCAACTCGCGCCAGCCGACGCCTGGCCATCCGCAGCTGGCGTCCGTGCACCGCGGCCTGCACGAGGGCCTGTTCGGGCTGATGCTGGTGATCACGGCGCTTCTGATCTCACGCCGCCGCGGGATCTCCACGGCGCTGTCGCTGTACCTGGCGCTGATGCTCTGCTACGGGCTGGCCGTGTCGTTCAACGACGGCTGGAACGAGCAGGTCGTGAAGCGCGGTTGGACCAGCCACAACCCGCCGTCGGTGCTGTCACCGTCGCTGAGCGTGGCCTGGGCAGTGGTGCTGGTGGCCGCTGTGCTGGTGCACCAGTTCTGGTTCAGGCGGGAGCGGTTCTAGGCCGACGGTAGCGCTCCCGAGCCACGGGCATGCACCGGCTTGATCCGGGGATCGACGGCGACGACGGCGGTCGGGGGACGGCGCTCCGGCC
>DASUHV010000072.1:0-14992 GCA_036273355.1 Gaiellales bacterium | reverse complement strand
TCACTGGGTCGCCGAGGCCGACTGGCCGACGCCGAACGTGCGTCAGCAGACGCTGTACGTGACCACGGGTGGTCTGGCAGGCGAAGCGTTGCCGGACACGCCAATTGGCAGTGATGGTGAGCGCCAAATGGCGGCGCCGCCCTCGCAGCTCGTACATCGCAGCCCCCAGACCGTCGGCGTGGACGCCGGCTCGTGGCTTCCCTACGCCAACCCGGCCGACCTTCCCGGCGACCAGCGGCAGGACAACGCACGATCGCTGTGCATCAGCGGAGCGCCGTTGACCGAGCCGCTCGAACTGCTGGGGCAGCCCCGCGCCGGCCTGACCCTCTCCAGCGACCAGACCCAGGGGGTCGTCGCTGTGCGACTGTGCGACGTCCGGCCGGACGGCTCGGTCGCGCTGATCAGCCGCGCGATCCTCAACCTCACGCACGCGCACAGCCACGAGCATCCCACCCCGCTCACGCCGGGCGAAGCCGTCACCTACGACATCCCGCTCAAGGCGATCGCCTACACGGTGCCGCCCGGCCACCGGCTGGAGCTCGCAATCTCGACGAGCTACTGGCCCTGGGTCTGGCCGACGCCGGTGCCGGCGACGATCACCCTGCACACCGGAGCCGGCTCCCGGCTGACGCTCCCCGTGCGCACGCCACAACCGCAAGACGCCGACCCCTCCCCGTTCGGCGAGGCAGAGACGGCGCCCCCGCTGGCCAACGAGATCCTGCGCGAGCGCCGGCCGCACGTCACCATCTCCCGTGACGTCGCCTCAGGCGTGGTCGAGTACCGAATGCGCCGCTCGCTGTGGGGCGCCCGCCGCCTGCCCGACGGACTCGAATACTGGGACGACGATCCCTGCGTGTTCACGATCCGAGACGACGATCCGCTCTCGGCCACCGCCGAGTGCGCCCGCACGATCGAAATCCGCCGGGGAGAGTGGCGCACCCGCATCGAGATGACGGCGCACATGACCTCGACGGCCGCCGACTTCGAGCTGTCGGCCTCGCTCACGGTGTACGAGGGTGACGATCTGGTGTTCAGCAGGGACTACGGCGGGCGGGTACCCCGTGATGACGCGAGCTGACACAGCGGGCATCGACGCGCGTGGGTACGCCCAGGCGCTGGAATCGCAGCTGCCGCGGATGCTCGAGCTGATCGAAGCGACGGTCGCGATCGACAGCCCTTCCGACGCTCCCGACGGCGTCGGAGCGGTGGCGGGTTTGATCGCCGCCGAGCTGGCCGAGCTGGGATTCACCGTCGAGATGCAGGACGTCGCCGGGCATGGCCCGCAGGTCACGGCTCACCGCCGGTTCGGCTCGGGGCCCGACGTGCTGTTGCTTGGGCACAGCGACACGGTGTGGCCGGCGGGCACCGCCGTCGCCTGGCCCTACACCCGTACCGACGACATGATCACCGGCCCCGGCGTCGGTGACATGAAGAGCAACCTGGTGATGGCCGTGGCGGCCCTGGCGCAGTTCGCACGAGCCAAAAGCTCGGCCCGGATCGGCGAGGTGACGGTGCTGATCGTCCCCGACGAGGAGCTCGGCAGCCCAGCCAGCCGCGAATGGATCGAGGCCGCCGCCCGCCGCGCCGACGTCTGCCTGGGAATCGAGCCAGGCCGGCCCGGCGGAGGCGTGGTCGTCGCCCGAGGCGCGGTCGGTGCCGTCCGGATCTCCGCCGAGGGCGTTTCGGCGCATACAACCGCCGTCGGCGGAAGCAGCGCCATCAGCGCGTTGGCGCCGCTCGTCCACGAGCTCGAGGGGCTCAGCGATCGCGAGGCCGGCGTGATCGTCACCGTGGGCACGTTCACCGGCGGGACCGCGCGGCAGGTGACACCCGACCACGCCGAGATGGAGGTCGACCTGCGCGCGCCGTCCGAGCAAAGCGCCGACCGGCTGATGGCCGCGGTGCGATCGCGCGTCGATGCCGCCGGTCATGCTCTCTCGGGCGGCTTCACCCGACCGGCGTTCGAGCCGGGAGCCGCTTCCCGGCGGCTGTACGACGTCGTCGCCGCCGCCTCGGCCAGCGTCGGTCTGCCGGTGCACGAGGTGCGGGAGCGGGGCGGCTCGGATGCGAGCTTCGCGGGCGCACTCGGCATCCCCACGCTCGACGGCCTCGGCCCGATCACCCACGACTCGTGCAGCCGCGACGAGCGGGTCGAGATCCAGAGCCTGGTATCTCGCGGTGCCGTCCTGGCGCGGCTGCTCCAGGCGATCGCGGAGGAGGGCGGGCAATGACGATCGAACCCCGGCCCGAGCTCGGCTCGCTTCCCCCGTACGTCGCCGGGCAGGCGGTGGCGCGGCTCCAGGCCGAACTCGGCGTCGACCGGGTGGTCAATCTGGCCACCAACGAGACCCAGTTCGGGCCGTTTCCCGCAGCGGCCGAGATCATCCGCCGCCACGCCGGCGAGGCCCATCGGTATCCCGAGCTCGACGGTGATCTGACCCGGCGGATCGCCGCGGCCCACGGCGTCGCCTCCTCACACGTGGCGCTTGGCAACGGTGCCGACGCGATCATCGGCTACCTGTGCACGGCCTACCTGGAGCCCGGTACCAACGCGGTGATGGGAGCGCCGTCGTTTCCCACCTATCAGCTCGACACGATCAAGGCCGGGGCGACGCCGGTCGTGGCGCCGCTCCGCGACGGCGCGTACGACGTCGATGCGCTGGCCGCCGCGGTGTCGGACGCAACCCGGATCGTGTTCGTGTGCAACCCCAACAACCCCACCGGCGGAATCGTGTCGGCCGACGAGCTGCGGCGGCTGATCGACACCGTTTCCGACCGGTTGCTGATCGTGGTGGACGAGGCCTACGCGGAGTACGTCTCCGATCCCGCGTTTCCTGACACGATCAGCGAACACGTCATGTCCCGGCGAAATGTGGTCGTGCTGCGGACGTTCTCCAAGATCTTTGGTCTCGCAGGCCTGCGCATCGGATATCTGATCGGCCAGCCGGACGTGGTGGACGCGGTCGGCCGGGTGCGCCACTACTACGACGTCAACAGCCTCGCCCAGCTGGCGGCGATCGCGAGCCTCGACGACCGCGGTGAGATCGAGCGCCGGCGGGCGGCCACGGCCACGGCCCGCACCGCGCTGGCCGGCGAGCTCGAACGCCGCGGCCTCCGCACATTCCCCGCCAACGGCAACTTCGTCGCGTTCGAACGCCCCGATGCGGCGAGCCTCGAAGCCGGCCTCCTGCGCGCGGGCGTGCTGGTGCGAACCGCCGGCGACGTTGTGCGCGTCACCGTCGGCTCGGCCGACGATCACGCGCGGCTGTTCGCCGCGCTCGACACCCTGCTCTGACCGCTCTCGAGCGACGGCCGCCTACGCGGCCTGCACCTCTTCCCAGATCTGGTTTCGCAGCTGCTGGCTCGCCGGGTCGAGATATCGCTCCCAGTGCACCGTGGCGATCACCTTCGGGTCGTACCGCTGGGCAGGACTGTTGACGGTCGATGCCGGCAGGTACTTGTTGGCGGCCTGCTCCTCGTACGCCGCACCGGTGGTCTTGACGAAGTCGGCGTAGTTCTTGGGGTCGAGATGAAAGTTCATGAACGCTTCGACCTCGGGCAGCTTGTCCGTGCCGGCGATCGCGATCCACCCCTCGAGATAGGCCGGCATGCCTTCCTTCGGCGGCACCCAGACGACATTCGGGTTGTCGTGGCTGGCCGGGCCGAGGTCATAGTCGTAATCGACCGTCATGACCGCCGAGCCATTCAGAAGCGGCTTGGTGACGTTGGTTGGCAGGAACGCCTGAACGTGCGGCTTGATGTCGAGCAGCGCCTGCTTGGCCTGCTCCAGCTGACCTGGGTCGGTGGTGTTGATGTCGTAGCCGAGCTTGAGCAGCGCAACGCTGATCACGTCCACGTCGTAGTCGGTGAAGATGATCTTGCCTGAGTACTTCGGCGCGAGGTCCCACAGATCGGCCCAGCTTGTGGGCGTCTCGGTCATCAGGTCTTTGCGGTAGCCCAGGCCGACCTTGCCGTAGTCGGTCGGGACGCCCCAGGGGAAGCTCTTGCGGAAGTACGACGGGATGTACTTGATGTTCGGGATGTTGGCGAGATTTACCGGTTGAATCAGCTTGCCATCGGCGAGCTGCTGCGATGCCGTGTTGCCGGCCAGGGCCATGTCGTAGGAGCCTTGGTTCTGGTGGATCTGAACGATCTGAGCGGCGTTTCCGCCGGAGGTCAGCTCGCTGACCTGGTGGATCTTGACGCCGGGGTTCGCCTTCTCGAACGCGGCCACCTCGTGCGCCCCGATCCACTCCGGGTAGTTCGCAAACGTGACCGTGCCCGAGAGCGGCTCGGTTGTGCCGGCACTGGACGGAGTTGACGACGACGACGAGCTGCCGGATCCACACGCGGCGGCGAGTCCTAGCGACGCCAAGCCTGCGAACTGTGCTCCGCGCCGAAGCGCGGCGCGCCGCGTCATTGGCAAAGAGAGCCACTGGCCAGACTGATCATCCGGTGCCACTTCGCGCCTCCTTGGTCTCCCGCCGGTTTGCCGAATACCCAACTCGGGTTGGTGAGCGGTTTTATCACACAGTCCGATGGCCTGCAAGTGCGCGTCAGGTGCCCTCGACGACCGGCGTGAGCGGGCGACCGGTCTCCAGCCATGAGACCACGTTCTCCGCCTGGGAGCGATAGTAACCTCGCTCGGCATCGACTGAAAGGAACGCCACGTGCGGGCTCAACAACACCCGCGGATGCGACAGCAACGGATCGTCCGGGCGCGGCGGCTCGGCCGAGAGCACGTCCAAACCGACCCCGGCCAGCCTCCCGTCGTCCAGCGCAGCAAGCAGAGCGTCGTGATCCACCAGCCCGCCGCGGGAGACGTTCACGAGGTAGCTGTGTTCGCGCATCAGGCCCAGGCGGCGCTGGTCGACCAGCCCCTTCGTCTCGGGCGTGAGCCCGATGTGCAGGGACACGAGATCTGCGCTCGCGAATACCTCGTCCAGCTCGGCGCGCTCGACGCCGGACGGCCACGCGTCGTCGTCGACATACGGATCGTTCGCGATCACCCGGCCGAAGAACGGCTGCCCCAGAGTCGCGACCCGGCGGCCGATCCTCCCCATCCCGACCACCCCGAGAGTGAGCGTCGAGGGCCGGTGCACGGTGCCGGTGTGGAGGTAGTCCCAGCCGCCCGCGCGCACGTGCCGATCGAACTGCGGCAGGTGCCGGATCAGGGCAAGCACCATGGCCATGGCATGAACGGCGACCTCCTCGGTGGCGGCGTCCGGGACGTTGCACACCCATACGCCGGCGGAGCGGGCCGCGTCGAGGTCGATGTGGTCGACCCCAACGGTGCAGGTCGCCACGATGCGGAGATCGGGCAGCCGTGCGATCGCCGCCGCCGAGACGACCGAGTCGCCGGTCAAGGCCGCCGCGGCGCCGCGGGCCGCCCGGATCACCTGCTCGTCGGTTCGCGCAAGGGCGCAGTGCACGTCGAACCCCGCAGCTTCGAGGATCGCCGGCGCCCCGTGGAGGTCGACACCCTCCACCACATCGAGGTAGACGGCCCTCGGGCGCGCGGGGTCAGTCAACGAACCAGTAGGGAGCGTCGGGTGGGCAGCTCTCGAATGAGCGGGTGTTCGGCACGAAGGAGCGGTCGAGTATGCCAAAGTTCCGCGAGAACCGGGTGTTGCGATATAGCCAACGCCCGTTGCATGCACGCAACCGCCGGTGCTAGGCTGGCCGCGCCGACGTCCTGGCGGCGCACCCTTCGGAGGTTGACGGACTCGCCGTGTTTCTGAACCAGATGCCCCGCTTCGAACCGCTCTCCGAGGAGGCGCTTGTTACCATCGAGGGCGGCTGGCAGCGACTCGGCAGCGAGGTCGGGGTGCGGTTCGATCACCCCCGCGCCATCGAGCTGTTCCAAGCAGCGGGTCAGACCGTGGACGGTCCGGTCGTGCGGTTCGATCCGGGGTTTCTGGCAGCCCAGGCGGCGTTCGCGCCGACGGAGTTTTCGCTGCACGCACGAAACCCCGATCGGGACTTCATCGTGGGCGGCGACCACATGATCTTCGGTCCGGCCAACGGCCCGCCGTTCGTGCGGGTCAACGGTGAGCGCCGCGACGGCACGATGGCCGACCTCGAGCAGCTGTTGAAGCTCACGCAGATGACCGACGCGCTCGACACCCCTGGGCGCAACATCCTGGAGCCCAACGACGTCGCCCTGGACGTCCGGCACCTGCTGCGCGCCCTGGCCGCGGCGCGGCTGACCGATCGGGTGTGGTCGGGCGAACCCTCATCGGAGGACGCCGCGCGCGACTGCATCCGCATGGGCGAGATCATCCACGGTGGCCGAGAGGCGATCGAGGCGCGTCCGGTCATGTTCGGAAACGTGAACGTCAACTCCCCCATGCACTTCGACGTCCGCATGCTGGAGGGGCTGCTCACCTACGCCGACGCCGGACAGGCGATCATCGTCACGCCGTTTCTGCTGATGGGGGCGATGGCCCCCGTATCGATACCGGCGGCGCTGGCGCAGCAAACAGTCGAGGCGCTCGCGGGCATCGCGCTCGTCCAGCTGGTCCGGCGCGGTACGCCGTGTGTGATGGGCTCGTTCCTGTCGGCGACCGACATGCAGTCGGGATCGCCGGGCTTCGGCGGCCCCGAGTCGGCGCTCGGCCTGTACGCGTCCGGCCAGATCGCGCGCCGCCTCAACCTCCCCTGGCGATCAGGCGGAGGCACGCTCACGTCCAGCCAGACGGTGGACTTTCAGGCGGGGTATGAGGCGTTCAACACTCTCAGCGCCGCGTTCCTGGCGGGAGCCAACGTGTGCTGGCAGTCGGCCGGCTGGCTGGAAGGCGGCCTGGTGACGTCGTTCGAGAAGTTCGTCGCCGACTGCGAGCTGCTCGACCTGCTGATCCACCAGTTCACCCCGGTCGAAGTCGACGAGGCCAGCCTCGCCTTCGACGCGCACGTCGAGGTCGGCCAGAGCGGGCACTTCTTCGGCGCCGCCCACACGCTCGAGCGGTTCCGGGACTGCTTCTGGCGCCCAACCGTGGCGTCGACGGAAAACCACGACCGCTGGACGCGGAACGGATCGCTCGACCATGCCGCCCGCGCGAGCCGCAGATGGGAACGCATACTCGAGTCGTACGAACAGCCGCCACTGGATGAGGCGATCGAGCAGGAGCTGGTCGAGTTCGTCGAGCGCCGCGCCGCCGAGCTCGGCGATCCGGTCGACGTCCGCACCTCTGGCCGGGGCTAACGCCGCAAAACCCGCGACCAGCCCGCGCACTACTGCATCGCCGCGAGCAAGTCGTTGCACGACTGCTCGCAACGGCGGCAAGTTGCGGCGCAGATACGGCAGTGCTCGTGATGATGGGCGTGCCGCTCGCACTCATCGCCGCTGGCACGGCACGCTGCGGCGCAGGCCTCGACGGTCGCGCGGACAACGCCGAAATCGGGCTCCGTCTGGCGCGTCACCATGCGGCCGGTGGCGTCGCACAGATCGGCGCAGTCAAGACACAGGCGAATGCAGCGCACCATGTCTCGGACGTCCTCCTCGGCGAGACACGCGTCGGCGCAAGCCGTGCACGTGGCGGCGCAGTCGACGCAGTCCTCAATGCAGCGAAGAAGCACCTCGCGATCGACGCTGGTTGGGTGTGGATGCGTCGCGATGACCTCTCGAACACTCACGTGGACCCCTTCCTCTCGTTCGCGCCTGCCCCGCAACGGCTCGCAGTACGCAGCGAAGCCCTCTAACGGACTCGAACCGTTGACCCCTTCCTTACCATGGAAGTGCTCTACCAACTGAGCTAAGAGGGCGGGCCGGCCGTCGCCACGAGGCGCTCGGCCGTCCCGAAGCATATCGGCTTGCCGCCCCGGTTAGTTCAGCCCGGCCGCGGCCCGCGCGAACGCCAGCGGGCTGGTGGCCGTCAGGTCGATGGCCGGCTCCACCGTCGACCACGACTGCACGTTGTCCCGGAACTTGGCGGCGTTGTTGAACTTCTTGAAGGCGTCCACGTGGTGCACGGGGCAGTCGCGCATCCCGTCCACCTTGCCGCTCGACGTGACGCCGTTCGGCCCCTCCACCGCCGCCCCGGCCAGCACCGGCGGCGCCCCGTTCAGCGAGCCCGCCAGGTTCGCGACCTGGTGCTGCATGCAGCGCGGGAACCGGGTGCCGTCCCCCACCACCAGCGAGACGCCCCAGGCGTTCGCACCCAGCACGTTGCCCAGCCAGTGGCCGGCCTGCTTGCTGTAGCGCCTGGTGCCGGTCAGCTGGTCGTACTCGCTGGCCATCACCGACAGGCCGAAGCCGTGCGACGTCGTGTCGAACGCCGCCCACGGGAACCCGAACCGGAACGGATCCTTGCGGCCCTGCGCGATCGCGCCGTCGAGCTGCGTTCGCAGGTCGGCAAGCAGCGCCGGCTGCGTCACGGCCAGGCCGTCCGACCCGCCCGCCATCGAGATCGCGCGGTACAGGTCGTAGTGGGCGAGGCCGCTCACGTCGTACAGGTTGAGCGTGTCGGCGGCGTCGTTCGGGCCGGTGATGTACGCGTGCGCCCAGTGCGCCGCCTGCCTCAGGTAGAAGCGCGGGCTCGTGTGCGGCAGCCCTGGCGGCAGGTGTCCGCCCTTTGTGGCCAGGTACAGCTCCGTGGCCCCCCACTCGAGGTCGTCCCGCCACTCCGACTCCGGGTAGAAGTCGAACGGGATCACCGTCAGCAGGCGGCCTCTGGGGCTGGTGTCCGCCAGCGCGAAGATGTCCTCGGCCGAGCGCAGGCAGCGAGCCGCCAGCCCCGGGTCGGTGCTCTTGAACACCTGGTAACACTCGGCGAAGGCCGCGGCGTCGCGCCCGGCCAGGTTGGGGCTGATCGGCGAGCCCGGCTTGCCGGCCCGGAACACCGGCCGGTGGCGGATGTAGCGGTCGGCCCTGCTGTGCCCGCCCCAGGTGTCATCGGCCTGCGGCAGCCGCCAGATGTCGTGGTCGCCGGTGGTCTGGTCGTTGGCCTCGCCCACTCCCACCTGGTAGTAGAGCGTCTTCGTGCGGTCGTTCCACATCCGCAGCAGCCAGCGCACCCCGAACGTGGTCTCGGCCGTGAAGTCGGCCCCGCTGTGCGGCCCCATCTGCGCCGGGAAGTCGCGCAGGCCGCTCAGCAGCACGCCGGTCGTGTAGCTCTCGGTCTGCACGAACTTGAGGTAGTCGCCCGCGTCCCACCAGCCACCGGCGGCGTTGACGCGGGTACCCAGCGGCGTCAGGCTGCCCTGGAAGTTGCCGTCCCCGTCCACCTTCGGCGTCAGATACGTCATCGCGTGCTCGTCGTTCAGGTGCGCCGGTGCCGTGCGCAGCGGCGAGGGGATGTAGGCCGGCCCGTCCCGCTCGTCCTGGTAGAAGCTGAGCGCGTTTCCGATCGCGCCGGCATAGACCGACGAGCCGGCGCCGATCGCGAAGCTCGGCGACCTGGCCGCGACGGGGCCGCTGACCGTGATCGTGTAGGTGCCGGCGGCGGTGGTCGGGAAGTCGAGCGCGTAGACGTGCGGGAAGTTGGCGCTCCACGATCCCAGCTGCGGACCGATCGGTGCTGTGAAGACCGCAGCCGTGCCGTCCATCACGGAGAAGGTGGCGCCGGCCTGGCTCATGCTCGACATCAGGTAGGCGCGCTTGGCGGCGCTGGTCGAATAGCCGACCTGGTTCACCCGCACGTAGGCCGAGCCGGCCACCACGTGCGGCAGCGCGGCGGGCTGCAGCACGCGCGCCGAGGCCGGGGCGGCGCACAGCACTGCCACCGCCATCGTGAGCCCCGCCAACCGTGCCATCGAACCGCGCATCGCGCCTCCTGGAACCCCGCTCCTCCTGCCCACGACTGTAGGCACGGTTACCGGACGGTGCAAGGGGATGGATGCGTGGGTTTGCATGTAACGATATATCGTGATAGAACTTGACCTATCACATGAAGGAAAGGAATGAACCACATGAGTGAGTATGTGATCGTCCCCGTGAGCGGGCGTCGCGGCGAGTTCCGCGAGATGATCGACCGCTGCACCCGCCACGGGCGCAGGGGCCACCATGGCCATCACCGCGGCATGCGCGGCTACCAGGGACGGGCCGGCCGCGGAGACATCCGCGCAGCCATCCTGGCACTGCTGGCCGAGCAGCCGATGCACGGCTACCAGATCATGCGCGAGCTGCGCGACCGCTCCGGCGGCGCCTGGCGCGTCAGCCCGGGATCGGTCTACCCCACGCTCTCGCAGCTCGAGGACGAGGAGCTGATCCGGGCCGAGCAGCAGGGCGGCAAGCGCGTGTTCTCGCTGACCGAGTCCGGCACCACCGAGGCGGCGGCCGCGCCCAGCGAGCCGTGGGCCGAAGTCGCCTCCGACGTGCCGCCGGCCATCGTCGAGCTGCGCGACCTGATCTACCAGGTGCGCGCCGCGACCCGCCAGGTCGTGCACGCGGGATCCGAGCAGCAGCTGACCGCTGCCGCCGAGCTCCTGCGCGAGACGCGAAGGCGGCTGTACAAGCTGCTCGCCGAGGACGAATCCCCCTCCGAGGGCGAGTAGGCCGCAGAGAGGCCCGGCCCACAGCCGGGCCTCTCGAGGCGCAGCGAGCGCCCGCCGTATGCTGTGCACCATGAATCAGCAGACCAAGGAAGCGCTCGAAGACCTGCTCGACGTCCACCAGCAGCTGCTCCAGCTCAGCGCGCGCAGCGGCATGACGCCCCAGGAAGAGCTGAAGGCGCTGGCCGCGCGGGTGGCGCAGGTCGGGGCCGCGATCGAGGCCAGCGTCGGCCCGTTGGAAGCATCCGACTCCCCGCGGTAGCCGGGATGAGCCACGAGCACAGCTACCGCACCACCGTCACCTGGGCCGGCACGACCGGCGCCGGGTACGAGCACTACGACCGCCGCCACGAGATCGCGCTGCCACCCTCGGCCGAGCCGCTGACGGTGTCCGCCGATCCCGCCTTCCGCGGCGACCCCGCGCTGACCAACCCCGAGCAGCTGCTGCTGGCCGCCGCCAGCTCCTGCCAGCTGCTGTCGTTCCTGGCGGTGGCGGCGCGGGCGCACGTGGACGTGCTGTCCTACTCCGATCAGGCCGAGGCGCTGATGCCCGAGGATGACCTGCCGGTGCGCATCACCCGGATCACCCTGCGCCCGCACATCGTGGTGGCCGGGGGCACCGACATCGCGAAGGTCACGCGGCTGGTCGACCTGGCCCACCGCGAGTGCTACGTCGCGAACACCGTCAGCAGCGAGATGCTGCTGGAGCCGGTGATCGAGACGGCCTAGGCTCGGCCTGCGGCAGCGGCAGCGTGGCCAGCGGCGCCAGCGCGGCGCCGGTGAACAGCGGCAGCGCCGCCTCGCGGCCGATCCGGGCGGCCACGGCAGCGAACGCCTCGTCCAGCCAGGGCGGGCGGTTGGCGCGGTGCCCGTCCGAGGCGACGATGTCGGCACGGCCGGTCTCGACCAGCGTCCAGCCGGCATCCTGCACGTCGCGGCCGTGGCGCCCCAGCAGGCTGGACGCGTTCACCTGCGCCAGCCAGCCGCGACCGCGCAGCTCCGTCACCTGGTCGAGGTCGCCGTAGATCAGGTCGCACCGCTCGGGGTGGCCCATGATCGGCACCAGTCCGGCCGCCGCGATGTGCTCGCCGCAGGCCACGAAGGTGTCCAGGTTGCGGGGGCCGGTGTGCGGCAGCGGCAGCTCCAGCAGGCAGGCGTCGAGTCCCTCCATCGACAGCTTGCACGGATCGGCGTCCAGCAGCCACGGCTCCGGGCTGATCTCCCACCCCACGCGGAAATCGACGCGCCCCTCGAGCCGCGCCCTGATCTGCTCCCGCGCCGCGGTCACGCGCCGGCGCCGCTCGTCGGTAAACGGATGGCGTTCCATCGCGTGCGGCGTGGCGTACTGCACGGCCGTGCCGCGCGACCCCGCCTCCAGCACCAGCTGCACCGCCTCGTCCACCGACCGCACGCCGTCATCGCCCGACGGAATCATGTGGCTGTGGATGTCGACGAAGCCCTGCACCACCCTCAGAGTAGGCGCGAGCGGCCCGGCGGCGAGCCGGTCAAGAGCTGTTTGGCCGACCGCAGATCGAGCATTGCCCTGGCGGACATCGCGTAGAGTCCGCGCATGCGGCTGTGCCTGATGATCGAGGGCCAGGAGGACGTGACCTGGCCCGACTGGGTGGCGCTTGCCGAGACCTGCGAGGCGGTCGGCATCGAGGCGCTGTTTCGGTCGGACCACTACCTCTCCGGCGACGGCCAGATCGGGCGCGGCTCGCACGACGCCTGGACGACCCTGGCCGCGATCGCCGCGCGCACCAGCCGGCTGCGGCTGGGCACGATGGTCTCGCCGGTCACGTTCCGCCACCCGTCGCTGGTGGCAAACGCGGTCACGACGGTCGACCACATCTCGGACGGCCGCGTGGAGCTGGGGCTGGGAGCGGGCTGGTACCGGCTCGAGCATCGCAGCTACGGATTCCCGTTCCCGCCCATGCGCGAGCGCATGGACATGCTCGAGGAGCAGCTCGAGATCGTGACCCGCCAGTGGACCGAGCAGGAGTTCTCGTTCGACGGCACCCACTACCAGCTCGCCGGCTGCCAGGCGCTGCCCAAGCCGGTGCAGCAGCCGCATCCGCCCATGATCGTGGGCGGCGGCGGCAAGCCCCGCACCGTCGACCTGGCGGCGCGGTTCGCGCAGGAGTACAACATCGTGTCGGCCGACCCGCAGGAGTGCCGGGCGGTGCGCGTCAGCCTGGACGAGGCCACGGAGCGGCACGGCCGCGCGCCGCTTCGCTTCTCGTTCATGGAGACGACGCTGATCGGCCGCACCCGCGACGAGCTGCTGGAGCGGGCGGGGCGGCTGGGCGCGCTGCACTTCGACGGGATCAGCGGCGAGCAGCTGCTGGCTGAGCGTGTCGACGGCTGGGTCTGCGGCACGCTGGATGAGGTGGCGGGGCAGCTCGAGGACCTGGCCGCCGCCGGGCTCGAGCGGGCCATGCTGCAGCATCTCGATCACCGCGACCTGGACGCGGTGCGGATGATCGGCGAGCAGCTGGCGCCGCGCGTGGCCGGGCTCTGACGCCGGGCGCCGTGGGCGAGCCGATCGTGATCAGCGAGTACGACCCGCGCTGGCCCGAGCTGTTCTGCGAGCTGCGGGACGGGCTGCCGGCCGGCCTGCGGATGCGCGCGCGGTCGATCGAGCACATAGGCAGCACGGCGGTGCCGGGGCTGGCGGCCAAGCCGATCATCGACATCGACGTGGTGGTCGCCGACGAGGCCGACGTGGCCGAGGCGATCGCGATGCTGGCGGCCGCCGGGTACCCGCACAAGGGCGACGCCGGCGTGCCCGGGCGCGAGGCCTTCGACCAGCCACCGCACCTGCCCGAGCACCACCTGTACGTGTGCGTGGAGGGCGCGCCGCCGCTGGTGGCGCACCTGCGGCTGCGCGACCACCTGCGCGCGAACCCGGGCACGGTCCGCGAGTACGCGGCGCTCAAGCGGGAGCTTGCCGCCACCCACCGGGACGACCGCGCGGGCTACACCGAGGCCAAGACGGCGTTCATCGAGGCCGTGCTGGCAGGCGGGTAGAGTGCGGGCGTGAGCGTCGATCCGCAGGCGATTGCGGCCGAGCTGCTGGCCGGCCCGAACTTCGGCCACCTCGGCACCGTCAACCGCGACGGCAGCGTGCAGGTGTCACCGGTGTGGGTGGACATCGAGGACGGACGGCCGGTGTTCAACACGGCCGAGGGGCGGGTCAAGTGGCGCAACATCGAGCGCGATCCCCGCGTCACGCTCGAGGTGATCGACTCCAGCGGCTACCGGTCGGTCGAGATCCGCGGCCGCGCCGTGATGACGCGCGAGGGCGCCCGCGAGAACGCGGACGCGCTGGCGATCAAGTACACGGGCGAGCCGTTCGACAACTTCGAGGAGGGCGTCGAGCGGGTCAAGGTCACGATCGAGCCCGAGCGCTACCTGTTCCACCACTAGGGCGGGTCAGTCGCTGAAGCGCTGGCGCAGGCGCGGTAGCGCGTCGGCCGCGAACAGCTCCATGAACCGCGACTGGTCGGGCGCGGGGCTGTGGAACACGAGGTGGCGGAAGCCCAGGTCGACGTACGGCGCGACGCGGTCGCAGAGCTCGTCGGGGTCGCCGGTGAGGATGAAGCGCGACTCGGCGTGGACGTGCTCCTGCTCGGCCAGGCGCTCCAGCTCGAGCGGGTCGTCGACGCCCTGCTTGCTCTCGGCCGGCAGCGCCAGAGCGCCCCAGAAGCGGCACTCGTCGGCGGCGCGGGCGAGGTCGCGCTCGTAGGAGACCTTCACCTCGAGCATGCGCTCGGCTGCCGGGTCGCGTCCGGCGTCGCGGGCGCCCTGCTCCAGCGCGGGCAGCAGCGTCTCGGTGTAGAGCTCGAGCGGCTTGCCGCTGGTGGTGATGTAGCCGTCGCCCTCCGCGCCGGCGAAGCGGGCGGCCTTGGCACCTGCGGCCGCGATCAGGATCGGCAGGGGCCCGTCCGGCTTGTCGTAGACCGTGGCGTTGGCGGTGCGGTAGTAGGTGCCGTCGTAGGTGACGCGGTCCTGCGACCAGAGCAGGCGCATCAGCTCGACCGCCTCGGCCAGGCGCTCGAGGCGCTCGGCGAAGCGCGGCCAGGCGATGCCCAGCGCGGGCACCTCGTTCATCGACTCGCCGGTGCCGACGCCCAGCCAGACGCGGCCGGGCGCGAGCGAGGCGATGGTGGCGAAGGACTGGGCCATGATCGACGGGTGGATGCGCAGGGTGGGCGTGGAGACGCTGGTGCCGAAGCGGATGCGGTCGCTCTGCACCGCCAGCGCGCCCAGCCACGGCAGCGCGGCGGGGGCATGGCCGCCCGTGTGGCGAAAGGGCTGGAAGTGGTCTGAGACGGCGACGCTGTCGAAGCCGTGCGCCTCCGCCTCGAGCGCGTAGGAGAGCAGCCGCCGGGGGCCGAACTGCTCCGCCGAGGCCTTGTAGCCGAGGGCGAGCATCGGCGCAGTCTAGTCTGCCGTTCGTGGACCTCCAGATCCTGATTCCGCTGAAGCGGCTGGCCGG
>DASUHV010000071.1:0-6745 GCA_036273355.1 Gaiellales bacterium | reverse complement strand
GACGTGCACTGGCACCTGATCAACCGCGCCTCGGTGCGGGGCAGCTTCGCGATCGATATGGACGAGCTGTTCGGGCGCGCCCGGCGCGTGTCGCTGGACGGGCCAGAGGTGCTCACGCTCGATCCCGCAGACACGCTGCTGCAGCTGGCCGTGCACGCGGGGCTATCGGGCGGAGCAAAGCTGGCCTGGCTCAAGGACATCGACCGGGCCGCAGCCGACCCGGCGCTGGACTGGCAGCAGCTGGTGGCGCGGGCCCGCGCATGGCAGGTGGCCGAGGTGGTGGCCGTCAGCTTCCGGCGAAGCGCGCAGCTCCTGGACGCGCCGATCCCGCCGCAGGTGATGGACGCGCTTTCGGGTAGCCGCGTCTGGGTGCAGATCGTGCGCGGCAGCGAACGGCTGTCGCCCCCCGACCGCCCGCCCAACCAGCCGTCGCTCTCACGCTCGGTGGTGCGCGCCACCCGGCGCGGGCTGGGCGCCAGCATCACCGCGCTGCTGGCGCGCCTCGGCGGCGACGTGAAGGCGCGTGCCGGGCACCTGCTGGGGCGCCGCCGGGCGATCCTGGCATCGGCCGGCGATGACGCCGACCGCGTGGCGTACTTCGAAGCCGTGCAGCACGGCCGGCACGCCGCCTGACGGCAGGCCAGGGCGGCCGGGCAGCCGGACGTGCCCCGATGCCGCTAGCCGGTGACCTGGAACACGTAGATGTGGCGAGCGTTGTCGCTCACGTACATCAGGCCGTTGGAGTCGAACTCGATGAAGTTCGAGCCCAGCATCTGGTACTGCGCCGGCAGGTCGTTGCTCGTGACCACGACCTGGCAGGCGTTGGTCGACGGGTTCCAGCGAACCACCCGCGCGTTCTTCACGTCGCCGATGTAGAGCCACGTCTTGGTCGGATCCCAGGTGATGCCCCAGGGCTGGGCCAGGCCCTTGCCGCCACAGCTCGGCTTCACGGTGGTCGCCGAGTTGGTGTTCAGGTTCCACACGCTGATGCGGCTGTTGCCGGTCTCAGCAACGTACACGGTGTTCCCGTCCGGGGACACCGCGACGCCGCGGGGAGCCGTCATCTGGTTGACGCCCGATCCGCAGCTGCCCAGGTTCTCGAGCAGCGTCCCGGCCGGGGCCGTGGCGATGCTGGACGCGCTCAGAAGCTTCGCCTCGTCGAACACCTGCAGGCGGCAGCCGGCCACGTCGGTGGCGTAGACCTTGCCGTTCTCGACGTGGATGCCCTGCACGCCGCCCTTGAACATGCCGGGCTGCGGGCCCTGCGATCCGTAGCGGTGCACGAAGGTGCCGTCCGGCTTGAACGTGATCACGGCGTTGTTGTTGTCGCCGACCCAGACCATGCCGTCGCCGAACGTGAGCGCGCGCGGATAGCCGAACCCGTCCGACGCCGGGCTGGCCGGCTGCCGCGACCCCCACTGCAGCTCCCAGGCCGGGCAGCTGGCTTCCGATGTGCACGTGGACGTGGAGTCGAACTTCTGCACGCGCTGCTCGAACGTGTCGACCACGAACAACGAGTTGTCCGTTGGATCGATGGCGATGCCGTTCTGCTGGTTGAACCCGCCCCGCGGCGGCGGCTGCGGGCCGGTGGCCCACGGCAGCCTGGTGGCACCGGCACAGGTGGACTGCGCGGTGGTGGCGTTGGTGACGGTGCACGACGGGAACGCGGCGATGTTGCCGGGCGCGTACTTCTCCACGCCGTAGCCGTACGGCGTGCCGGTGCACCCGGAGTCGCAACCCCAGGTCTCGCCCACGTACACGTTGCCCTGGCCGTCGACCGCGGGGAACCGGATCGAATCCATCTGCTGGTGGCCGGAGGCGAAGTTGGTGCCGTCCATGTTGCGCCACTCGTTCACGAACTTGCCGACGATGCTGGAGGCGCCGGTGCCGGCGGCCACCTTGGCCGGGTCGTAGGAGAACTCATAGGTGCGGTTCCAGTACGCGCCGACGGTGTAGATCAGGTGGTTCACCGGATCGATGTCCAGGCCGCGCACGTCGTTCTCGTCGCTCTGCGGGCCGATCGAGCCGATGATCTTCTTCGTGGTCGGATCGAACACGAAGATCCTGCGGCTGTTGTACTCGGCCACCCAGATGTTGCCGGCCGCATCCTCGGCGACGCCGCGCGGGATCGGCGTGCCCACGCCGGACCCGGTCCAGTCGAGCTGGCCGTGGAAGCCGCCCTGGTGGTCGAAGATGTAGACGTTGCGGCAGCGGGGATCCGACACATAGATGTAGTGGGTCGCAAACACCGTGTCGACCGCGATGTGGGTCGGGATCTGCATCTGCCCGTTGTCGCAGCCCTGGCCGTAGCTGTGGCCGGGATGCTGGGCATCGGTGCCGGTGGCCTGGCCCGCGTTCATCTTGCCGATCGTCTGCAGCCAGTTGCCGTTGTGGTCGAACTCGACGAAGCGAGAGCTGCCCTGGTCGGCCACCCACAGCGCCGCCTTGCCGCTCGCGTTGAGGTCGGTTGGATCGGCCTCGATGTCGTAGGGGGCCGTGATGCCGCCGCTGAGGCCGCCCAGCGCGTGCTGGGAGACCGAGCCGACCAGCTGGCCGTCGGTCGTGTAGCGCCAGACCCGGTAGTTCCAGTAGTCGCCGACCAGGATGGTGTTGTCGGTCGAGTCCCAGTCCATGCCGTAGGCGTAGAGCCCGGCCGGCCCGCTGAACCCGATCGCCTTCTGGAACTGGACGAGGCCGGAGCCCGTGGAGTCGGCGCCCGGGTAGCTGGCGGTGACCGTGTAGTTGGCGCCGCCGATGGCGGCCTTCACGCCGATCTTGTACGTGCCGGAGACGGTGGCGTTGTAGGCGATCACCTTCGGCTTTGCCGTGGTGGTCACGGCACTCACCTGCACCCCGTTGGGGTCGGTCAGAAACAGCGTCAGCTTGGCCGACGAGTCGTCCCAGTCGAGCGAGAGGTTGATGGTGCCGGGCGCGACCACGGCGATCGTGTGCGTCCGGAACTTGGTGCCGGTCACCGACACCGAGTTGGTGAAGGTGCTGTCGAGCGTGGCCGTCAGCGCGCTCGGCGCCGCGATCAGCCCTAGCATCGCGACGGCCAGAACGGCCGTCGGCCAGCGCACGAACCTGCGGCGCGAAGTCTTCTCAGTCAATTTGGAGCGCTCCCACTCGACGTAAACCACGGGTCGTCCGGCCCCCACGACCCCCAGTCGAGTATACGAGGCATGCCGTCCTCGCGCTATGCGGCGCGGCGGAGGGCGATCGACTCGTAGACGCGCTCGACCTGCTCGGCCACGTCGGCCCAGGTGGGCCAGTTCAGCAGGCCCGGCGTCCCGGGCTGCCCGGGCCAGGGCAGCCGGTCGATGGCTCCGCGCAGCGCCGCCACGTCGCCGGGCGGCACCAGCGTCAACCGATCCTCGGCCACCGCGCCGTCGACCTCGTGCACGGCGGGGATGTCGCTGGCGATCACCGGCATGCTGTAGGAGAGCATCTCCAGCAGCGACAGCGGCAGCCCCTCCTGGCGCGACGGCATCATGTAGGCGCCTGCGTTCGAGCGCAGCTCGTCCAGCATCGCGCCGGACTGGAAGCCGAGGAAGCGGATGCGCGAGTCGTCGCCGGCCAGGCGCCGCAGGTAGGCGGCGTGCTCGTCGGAGTAGCTGGCGCCGCCCACGATCGCCAGCTGGTACCCCGTGTCGCTCTCGCGCAGCGCCTGGATCAGCACGTCGCAGCCCTTCTCGGGCACCAGCCGCGCCAGGAACAGCAGGTAGCGACCGGCCTCGAGCCCGTGGGCGGCGAGACCGGGCCCGGGCGGCTGCACCGACAGCGGGTCGTTGCCGTTGGGGATGTAGGTGACCGTGCGGCCGTAGGCGTCGTAGAGGTGCTGCTGGAGGTAGCGCGCGACCGTGATCACGGCGGCGGCGTGGCGGCACGCGCTGGCCTCGCCCGCGCGCAACACCCGCTGAGCGAACCCCGACCACTTGTCCTTGTTGTAGTCCTGGTCATGGACCGTGGCGCAGACGGCGCTGCGCCGGCCGAGCTTGGCGAACGGGATGGTGAGGCTCGGCCCGACGCCGTGGAAGTGGACGACGTCGTAGCCGCGCAGGCCCGCCTCCAGCGAGCAGACGGTCGAGTGGGTGATCGCCTCGAGGTGCTTGCTGGGAACGGACGGGCGGCGGGTGAGGGTGACCCCGTTGGCGGGACGCACGGGTTCGCCGTAACGGCCTCGCGTGAACACGGTGACCTCGTGGCCGCGCTCGGCCAGCCGGTCGGCAAGCAGCCCGACGTGCCGCTCGATTCCTCCAAAGCGGGTCACGTTCGTCTTCTGGCCCACCATTGCGATTCTCATCGAGCCGCCTCGCGGATATCGGCCGCACGCGCGTACGCCTCGGCCACGGCGCTGTAGTGCGGACCCGCATCGTACCGTTCCATCACCCGCTCGCGGCCGGCCCGGCCCATCCGCTGCGATCGACCGGGATCGCCCTGCATTGCCAGCATCGCCTCGCCCAGGGCGCCCGCGTCCCCGTGCGGCACGAGCACGCCCTCCTGGCCGTCGCGCACCAGCTCGGGGATGCCGCCGACGCGGCTGCCGATCACCGGCTTGCCCCAGGCCATCGCCTCGATCACGGCCAGCGGGCAGTTGTCGTGGCAGATGGACGGCATCACCACGGCCGCGGAGGCCTGCACGGCGGCGGCCAGCTCGTGGCCGGTGCGGAAGCCGAGCAGCTCGACGTCGGCGCCGGAGCGGTCGATCATCGCCTGCAGCTGCGGGCGCATCGGCCCGTCGCCGACCAGCTTGACGCGCGCGCCGGTCTCGATCGCCGCCTGCACGAGCACCTCGACGCCCTTCTCGCGCGACAACCGGCCCACGTACAGGCAGTGGTCGCCGGGCTGATGCAACGGCACGTAGTCCTCGGCCACCACGCAGTTGGGGATCACCACGATCCGGTCGGACGGATAGCCGCTGGTCACCATCCGGTCGCGGGCGAACGCCGAGGGCGTGATGAACAGGTCGATGCCGTCGCGGTAGAGGCGCAGCCGGCGGTGCAGCCAGGTCTCGCCCGCCACCAGCATGCTGCCGGACAGCGATCCGCGGTTGCAGCGCTGCCGCACGGCGTGCGAGAAGCCGTGGCCGACGCAGCGCTCGCAGATCTGGCCGTTCGAAAGCAGGCTGTACACGGGGCAGACGAGCTTGAAGTCGTGGACGGTCATCACCACCGGGATGCCGCGTTCGTGCAGCGGCGCGAGCAGCGAGGGCGACAGCTGGTGGTAGATGTTGTGCACGTGCGCCAGGTCGACCGGGCGATGCGCCAGGAGGCCGCCCATCTTGCGCTTCGCCTCCAGCGAATAGACCATCCGCCCGGCCACGCGAGCGCGGCCGCGCACGCCCTTCGGCGGGTCCTCGAAGTCGACCTCCGAGACGAAGTAGCGATCGGTGTCGCAGGGCAGGTTGCGGGCGTCGTGCATGGCGAAGTAGTCGACATGCGCGCCGTGGCCCTCGAGCAGGCCGGCCAGCCTGAACATGTAGTGCTCCGCCCCGCCGCGCGGGTAGTGGAACTTGTTGACCATCAACACGCGCTGGGGCGCTCCACCCGCCCGATCGCCGTTCACGCTAATCCCCGGCCAGGTCGACACGACCCGCAGCGTGGCCGATCGCGGCCAGCGTCCAGAACGTGCCCGACACGGCCACCTGGGTCATCAGGTTCGAGTCGGCGCTCATCACGATGTACGCGGAGGCCGCCACCAGCGATCCCAGTGAAACGGCCTCGAGCACGCCGTCGCCTGCCTTGCGGGCGCGCCGGTAGCTGCGGCGGCACGCCCCCCACATGCCGAACAGGAGCCAGCAGAAGAACACGAACCCGGGGACGCCCAGCTCCACCACGGCGCGCACGAAGTCGCTGTGGGAGTGGGCCCCCTGCTGCACGTTGACGCCGATCGCCCGCGTTCCCGTAGTGTCCTCGACGATCGACTTGAAGCCGTTGCCCAGCACCGGGTCGTGTTCGACCCTGGGCAGGTTGGTGCGCCACAGGTCGAGGCGCGCGCGCAGCGAGTTGCCCGGGCCATAATGCGTGCGGCCGGAGGTGAGGTCGCCAAAGCGGTGAACGGTGCTCGGCACGGCCGCGGCCACCAGCACCAGCACCAGTGGTCCGATCAAAAGCAGCGCGCGGTACCGGATCAGGGCCAGCACGAACAGCCCGAACAGGCAGCCCACCCAGCCCGTGCGCGTGTAGGAGGCGACCAGCGCGACCAGCACCGGCGGCGTCGCCAGCCACAGGATCCACCGGCCCTTCAGCTGCTTGCAGAGCACGAGCGGCACCATGAACGCCAGCATGAATCCCATGAAGATGCCGAACGGGTCGGGCTGCAGGAACGTCCCCGCCGAGCGGCCGACGAGGCCGATCACCGTCGATCCGCCGTGGTCGAACTGCCACAGCGCCAGCAGCGTGGGCACGATCAGCGAGGCGAGCAGCGCGATCGTCATCCGCTTCAGGGACTGCCGGTCGCGGATCAGCGTGTAGGCCGCGAGGTACAGCACGGCCACCGAGGTGAGCCGCAGCGTCTCGGTGATTGCCCCGCCCTTGGAGGGCGCGACGGCGATGCTGAGGATGGCCATGGCGACCAGCCCGATGTAGGGCTTCACGCTCGGCGCCTCCTTGGCACGCGCCCAGTTCTCGATGATGTAGGCGCCGCCGATCGCGATGAAGACCAGGGCCAGGGCCGACGCCGGGTTCACGCTGACCGATCCGACGTTTGCCAGAGAGCGGTCGGCCCACAGATCCATGCTCGGCCG
>DASUHV010000070.1:0-3430 GCA_036273355.1 Gaiellales bacterium | reverse complement strand
GCTGATCGCGGCCACCGGCTGCAGCGACCACACGCTGGAGGCGGCGAGCGGCCGCGCCGCTCCTCTCCGCAGCGCGATCGATCGCTCGAGTGCCTCGACCAGCCGTGCCACCGTGGCCGGCGTGTCCGCCAGCGTCACGATTGGCACCAGCGTGTCACGGTCGGCCATCTCCAGCCGCAGGCCGTAGGCCAGCAGGTCGGCCTCGACCTGGAACCCGTCGGCGCCGGTGCCGGGCAGCCCCAGCACCAGCTTCACCGGATCGGATGCCTCGGAGACGTCCAGGCCGTCGATCCGGCGCAGCCGGGCGCGGGCATCGGCCACCAGCGCGATCGCCTGCTCGAGCAGCTGCTCGCCGCGGTCCTCGATCAGCTGCCGGGCGCGGTCGGTGGACGCCAGGATTGCGGCGGACGGGCTGGTCGTGTGCAGCAGCTCGAACGACTCCTCGACGCGGGCCAGGTCGAGCAGGCCGCCGCGGGCAAGCACCACCGAGCCCTGCGTGAAGGCCGTCAGCGTCTTGTGCGTCGAGGTGACCATGGCATCGGCGCCGCGGGCGATGGCGTGCGGAGGCAGCGCCGGGTGGAAGCCGAGGTGCGCGCCCCAGGCCTGGTCGACGATCAGCGGCACCGCGGCCTCGTGCGCGACGGCGGCGATCGCCTCCAGGTCGGACAGCATGCCCACGTAGCTGGGCTCGACCAGGAACACCGCCCGCAGATCCGGGTGGTCGCGCAGCGCGGCGGCCACCGCACCGGCCGGCACCTGCGTGGCAAGACCGGTCTCCGGGTCGACCTGCGGTCGCACCCAGACGGGCTCCAGACCGGCGAGCACCAGCCCGCCGAACATCGACTTGTGCAGCGTCCTGGCCACGGCCACGCGGTCGCCCGGCCGCGCCGCCGCCAGCGCCAGCGACTGGTTGCCGTGCGTCGATCCGGCCACCGAGAACCGGCACAGGTCGGCGCCCCACAGCCGTGCCGCCAGGCGCTCCGCCTTGCCCAGCACGTCGCCGCCCAGGCGCGAGTCGTCGGCGCCCGAGACCAGCGGCAGGTCGAGCATCAGCAGCGGGTCGGCGATGCCGGGCGCGCGCTTGTGCCCGGGCACGGTGAAGGTGGTGCCGGGGTCGGCCAGGAACGCGTCGACCGCGTCCGCCAGTGGGGCGTCCGATGGCATCGGCGCGGGAGGATACCGGCAGGCCGGTCAGGCAGAGCGGCGGAAGCGCTGCTCGACGGTGCCGGCGTGAGGCGTCTCCGCCGTCAGCGCCGAGATCAGGCGGCGATCGTGCTCGGTGATATGCAGGATCTCGCAGCCCACCCGCTGGCGCCCGTAGTGCGAGGGGGAGATCTGCAGCGCGCGCGCCTGCAGGCGCAGCAGCTGCCCGCGGATGGTCACCATCATGGCGAAGAAGTCGCCGGTGTGGAAGCTGCGGTCGGTGACGAAGGCGACCCCGGTGGCCGACAGGTCGGCCAGGCGCACGTCGAACTCCTCGCCCTCCGCGATCCTGCGTGCGCCCAGCACGTGCATCAGCGCCAGCTCCTCGACGGCGGCGCGCGGTGTGGTGCGCTCGCTCTCGCGCCGCAGCACGTCCTGCACCAGCAGCCGCACGGCGATCGTCGAATCCGTCTGGTGCAGGGTCTCGGCCACGGTCAGGGAGATGTCATAGCCGCCGCCGCTGATCTCGTTCGTGCGCACCAGCAGGTCGAGCTCATCGTGCACCTGCGGCCGCGGCGCATCGGCAAGGATGTAGACCCCGTCCTGCGACTGCAGCTCGAGCAGCACCACGCCGCCGCGTGCGGAGAGCGCCTCGACCTTCGGCGTGGGGAGCTGCGACAGGATGCTGACGGCCAGGTCTGCGAGCTTTGTGTCGTTCATCTGAGCTGACTCCGGATCATCTGTGGTTCGTCATCGGCGAAAACCGCGAGAGGCTTAGCGGTATAGGCGGAGTCGACGCGTCACGCCGGCCACAGGGGCGGTTTCTTCAGCCGGTGATCGTGAATGCGTAGATGTGGCGGCTGTTGTCGCTCGCGTACAGCCTGCCGTCGGGTCCGAACGCGAGGTAGTTGCTGCCGTCCATGGTGTAGCCGGCGGGCAGCGTGGCGGTCGTGGCAACCACCTGGCATGTGCCGGAGACCGGATCCCAACGCACGATGCGCTTGTTGCCGACGTCGCCGATGTAGAGCCAGGTGCGCGCCGGATCCCAGGTGATGCCCCACGGCTGTGACAGCAGCGTGCCGCCGCAGCTCGGCTTCGCGGTGGTGGCCGTGTTGTTCGACAGGTTCCAGATGCTGATCCGGTTGGCGCCGGTGTCGACGACGTACGCCGTGTTTCCGCCGGAGGAGACGGCCACGCCGCGCGGCACCTTCATCTGGTTCGCAGCCGTTCCGCACGTACCCAGGCTTTCGAGCAGCGTGCCGGCGGGCGCATTGGCGATGCTGTCCGCCGTCAGCAGCTTGGCCTCGTCGAACACCTGCAGCCGGCAGCCGCCCACGTCGGTCGCGTAGACCTTGCCGCCCTCGACATCGATTCCCTGCACGCCGCCCGAGAACTGGCCGTTGCTCTTTCCCTGCGACCCGTAGCGGTGGACGAATGAGCCGTCCTGGTTGAAGGCGAGCACGTCGTTGTTGTTGTCACCCACCCAGATGCGGCCGTCGTCGCCCACCGTCAGCGTGCGCGGATACCCGAATCCCTGTGACTTCGGCGCGTTGGGCGCCCGTGAGCCCCACTGCAGCTCCCAGGCCGGGCAGTTACCGATCGAGCCGCAGGTCTTGGTCGTGTCGAACTTCTGCACGCGCTGCTCGAACGTGTCGATCACGTACAGGTTGCCGCTGGGGTCGAGGCCGATCCCGTTCTGCTGGTTGAACCCGCCCTCGGGTGGAGGCTGCGGGCCGGTCGCCCACGGCAGGCGGGTCGCCCCGGCGCAGGTGGTCTGCGCGGTGCCGCCGTTTGCGACGTTGCACGATGGGAAGGCGGAGATGTTGCCGGGTGCGAACTTCTCGACGCCGTAGCCGTAGGGCGTGCCGTTGCAGGACGCGTCGCAGCCCCACGTCTCACCGACGTAGACGTTGCCCTGGCCATCCACCGCCGGGAAGCGGATCGAGTCGAACGGCTGGTGGCCGGTGGCGTAGTTGGTGCCGTCGATGTTGCGCCACTCGTTCACGAACGTGCCGACCACGCTCGAGGGCCCCGTGCCGGCGGCGACCTTCGCCGGGTCATACGAGAACTCGTAGACCCGGTTCCAGTAGGCGCCGACGGTGTAGATCAGGTGGTTGACCGGGTCGATATCGATGCCGCGCACGTCGTTCTCGTCGCTCTGGGGGCCGATCACGCCGATGATCTTCCGGGTCGTCGCACTGAACACGAAGATCTTGCGCGAGTTGAACTCGGCCACGTAGATGTTGCCGGCCGCGTCCTCCGCCACGCCGCGCGGGATCGGTGTGCC
>DASUHV010000069.1:0-3180 GCA_036273355.1 Gaiellales bacterium | reverse complement strand
CAACACGGTGGTGAACGTCGCGCTGCCGACGATCCAGCGTTCGCTCCACATCACCAACCCCGAGAACCTCGAGTGGACGGTCAACGGCTACGTGCTCACGTTCGCCGCGCTGATCCTGCTCGGCGGCAAGCTCGGTGACCGCTTTGGCCGCAAGCGCATCTTCCTGGTCGGCCTGGCGATCTTCACGGTCGCGTCGGCCGCGTGCGCGCTGGCCACGACGGACACCCAGCTGATCGCGTTCCGGTCGCTGCAGGGCGTCTGCGGCGCGCTTTTGAACCCGCTGTCGCTGTCGATCCTGGTGTCCGCCTTCCCGCGCAAGCAGCTGCCGACGGCGATCGGCGTCTGGGCCGGCATCTCGGGCCTGGGCCTGGCGATCGGACCGCTGCTGGGCGGGTTCCTGGTCGAGAACGTGTCCTGGTCGGCCGTGTTCTGGATCAACGTCCCGATCGGTGTGATCGCCGCCGGCGTCACCTGGTGGGCAGTGGTCGAGTCGAGCGACACCACCACCAAGACGCTCGACGTGATCGGCACCGTGCTGGTGACCGCCGCGCTGTTCTCGCTGACGTGGGGGCTGATCAAGACCGGCAGCCACTCGTGGACGTCGGCCTACACGCTGTTCTTCCTGGGCGCGGCCGCGCTGCTGTTCGCCGCCTTCATCTGGCGTGAGGCACGCACCCGCGAGCCGATGCTCCCGCTCAGCTTCTTCCGGTCGCGGGTGTTCTCGGCCTCGAGCGCTGTGGTGCTGATGGTCGGCTTCGCGATGTTCGGAATCTTCTACTTCGTGACGCTGTACTTCCAGAACGTGCTCGGCTACTCGGCGCTTCAGGCCGGCGTGCGCTCGCTGCCGCTGACCATGATGGTGATCTTCGTCGCGCCGATCGCGGGCCGGATGAGCGGCAGGGTGCCGCCGCGCTACCAGATGACGGTGGGCATGCTGTTGATGACGGCCGGTCTGCTGCTGCTGTCGCGGCTGCAGGTGGACAGCTCCTACAACATGATCTGGCCCGCCTACGTGCTCGCCGGCATCGGCATCGCCATGACGATGCCCGCGGTGTCGGCGGCCGGCATGGGAGCGGTCGACCAGACCAAGGCAGGCGTCGCCTCAGGGGTGATCAACGCCTCCAGGCAGGTCGGCGGCGCGATGGGCGTTGCCGTGCTGGGCGCGGTCGTGTCCACGCGGGTCGGCAACGTGTGGAACGGCCCCCAGGCGCTGGTGCCGCTGGTGACCGGCGGCCAGGGCGCAAAGATCAATCAGCTGGCGATCAGCCACGGCGCGCCTCCGGCGGTCGCAAACGCGCTCGAGAACCAGGCGCTGACCGCCTTCGTGCACGGCGTCCAGGGAGCCATGCTGGTGGGCGCGGTGCTGGCCTTCTCGGCTGCGATGACGGCCTTCTTCGGGCTGCGGCACGCGCCGGCCGTCAACCCTGCCCAGCAGGATGCTGTGGCGGTCGAGGCGTAGCCAACCGCAACGGGCGGTGGCCGGCCCCACGGGGCACGGCCACCGCCTGAAGCTAGCGTAGGTTCGTGGCGCGCCGCACCAACCTGACTCTGCTGGCTGCGCTGCTGGCTGCGTTCGTGACCGGCGTCCTGGCGCTCTGGGTCGGGGAGTCGCGGGCCTGGATCGTGACGTGGGCACACGGCGCCGCCGGCTTCGCGGTGCTGCTGCTGGTGCGCTGGAAGGTGCCGGTGGTGCGGCGCGGCCTGCGGCGTGCGCGGCCCGACATGGGCGCGGCGGTGGCCACGGCGGCCGTGGCCGTGGCGATGCTGGCCACCGGCATCGCGCACTCGCTCGGTCTGTCGGCCCTGGGGCCGGTGACCGCGCTGGGCATCCACATCGCCCTCGCGTTGGCGCTGCTGCCGCTGGTGGCGATGCACGTCTTCAACCGGCCGCAGCGGCCTCGGCGCGGCGACCTCACGCGGGCCGGGTTCCTGCGGTTGGCCGGGTTCGCCGTGCTGGCCGTGGCGGTGAAGGCGGCGTTCGAGGGCACGCTCGGCGCCTCCCGCGCGGCCACCGGCTCGCTGCGCCGTGACCAGCCCATCCCGACCTCGTGGCTGGACGACTCCACGCCGACGGTGGACGCCGGTGAGTGGCGCGATCGCATCGCCGGCCTGGCGCCGCGCTCCGTCACCTGTGCGCTCGACTGCACCAGCGGCTGGTACAGCGTCAACCGCTGGAGCGGGGTGGCCGTGGCCGACCTGCTGGGCCCGGTGCCGCCCGGCACCCGCAGCGTGCTGGTCAGCTCCCACACCGGCTACAGCCGCCGCTTCGACGTGGCCGACCTGCCGCAGCTGCTGCTCGCCACCGAGCTGGATGGCCGCGACCTGCCGTCGGCGAACGGCGGCCCCGCGCGGCTGGTGGTGCCCGGCCGCCGCGGCTTCTGGTGGGTGAAGTGGGTCAGCTCGATCGAGCCGAGCGGCCGGCCGCCCTGGTGGCAGCTGCCGTTCCCGCTGAACTGAGCCGACAGATGGTTGATTCCACGAGCTACGCGGCGCTCCGTCCGCGATCTGCGTGAATCGCAGATCGCTACCGACCGCTGCAAGCCAAGGCTTGCAGCTTCCCGACGTCCAGCGCGCCCCATCCTGCGCCCAGCATCCACGCATCCCGTGGAATCAACCATCTACGATCCGCGCGTGTCCTGGTCCCTCTCCCCGAGCCGGCCGCCCGCGATCGGTCGTGGCGGCATGGTCTCGACCAGCCAGCCGCTGGCCGCGCTGACCGGCGCGGAGGTGCTGCGAGACGGCGGCAATGCCATGGACGCGGCGCTCGCCGCCGCCGGCGTGCTGGCGGTGACGGAGCCCAACCAGTGCGGCGTCGGCGGCGACCTGTTCGCGATCGTCGTTCGCGACGGCGAGCCGCCGGTGGGCCTGAACGCCAGCGGGCGGTCGCCGGCCGATCCCGGCGATGCCCTGCCCGAGCTGTTCGGGCCGCGCAGCGTGACCGTGCCCGGGTGTCCGGCCGGGTGGGCCGACCTGGCCGAGCGGTTCTCGTCGCGGGGCCTGGCGGCGGCGCTGCAGCCGGCGATCGCACTCGCCCGGCGCGGCTTCCCGATGCAGCCGCGCAACACGGCCGGATGGACGGAGGACTGGGGCGAGCTCTCGGGCGAGGCCCGCGAGGTATTCCGGCCCCGTCCCTACTTCGCCAACCCGGCGCTGGCAAGCACGCTGGAGACGGTCGTGGCC
>DASUHV010000068.1:0-3501 GCA_036273355.1 Gaiellales bacterium | reverse complement strand
CCGCACCAGAATCCCGTGGATTCGCTCGGCAAGTGCAGGCAGATCTGTCATGGGGTGACTATCTCATGCACGTCAAGGCGGTGACGGGCGGTGCGTTAGAGTGGCCCGGTGCCTCGCCCCCTGCGTGTCGGAGTGCAGCTCCCCGAGACCGAGCGGGTCGTCCGCTGGCCCGAGTATCTGGCGATGGCGACGGCCGCCGAGCAGGTCGGTTTCGACTCGATCTGGCTCGGTGATCACCTGCTCTACGCCCCCGAGGACGGCCGCCCCGAGCGCGGCCCCTGGGAGGTCTGGACGATGCTGGCGGCGCTTGCCGCGGCGACCGAACGGGTCACGCTCGGCCCGCTGGTGGCCTGCACGGCCTTCCACAGCCCCGGCCTGCTGGCGAAGATGGCGGCCACCGTCGACGACGTCAGCGGCGGCCGCCTCGTGCTCGGCCTCGGCGCCGGCTGGAACGAGCGCGAGTTCAGCGCGTTCGGCCTGCCCTACGACCGCCGCGTGTCGCGCTTCGCCGAGTCGTTCGAGATCGTGCAGGGCCTGCTGGCCGGCGAGCGCGTCAGCATGGACGGCCGCTTCTCCCACGTCGACGACCTGGTGCTGCTGCCGCCGCCGGCGCGGCGGATCCCGATCATGATCGGCTCGAACGGGCCGCGCATGCTCAGCCTGACCCTGCCCCACGCCGACTCCTGGAACACCTGGTTCGACGACTACGGCAACTCACCCGACGGGTTCGCGGCCCTCAACCAGCGGATCAGCGAGGCGGCCGAGCTTGCCGGCCGCGACCCCGCACAGATCGAGCGCAGCGCGTGCGTCGCCGTTGCGCTGGACGACTCCGGTGAGCGGTCGGCCGACCCCGACGCGCCGCCCGTGGCCGGCGGCGCCGACCTGGCCGCGCACCTGCGCGACCTCGCGGCGGCAGGGGCCGACGAGGCGATCCTGGTGGTCAGCCCGATCACCGAGGGCTCGATCCGCGAGCTGGCCGGCGCGCTGGCCGCGCTCGACGCCGGCTAGGCCGTCGCGCGGTCGCCGAAGCGGGCGATCGACCGTTCGCGTGCGCGCTCGATCTCGCGGGCGCGGTCACGCGGCGGTGCGGTCGCGACCAGCTCGCCCAGCAGCCTCGACGTGGCCTCCGAGACCGCCTCGACGGCGCGCTGGAAGGCCTCCTCGTTGACCCGGGCGGGCTTGGTCATCCCGCTCACCTTGCGCACGTACTGCAGGGCCGCGTCGTGCGCGTCCTGCTCGGTGCTGGCCGGCTCGTAGTTGTGAAGTGGTCGGATGTTTCTGCACATGCGCCCACTCTAGCCCGACGGTTGGCCCGACGTTGCTAGGCTCGCCAAAGCATGCTTGCGCCCGGCGATCCGATCCCCGATCTGAGCCTCTTCGGCGTCGACGCCGAGCGCGTGCGCCTGCGCGATCTGGGCGCCGCGGTGATCGCCTTCTACCTGTACGACTGGACCAGCACCTGACGAAGTGAGCTGAGGCTCCTGCGTGACAGGAGCGCGGAGTTCAGGGAGCTGGGCGTAACGGTGGTGGGCATCTCACGCGACAGCCCCTACTCGCACATCGAGTGGTCACGCCGGCTCAGCCTCGACTACCCGCTGCTCTCGGACTGGAACGCCGAGGCGGTGCGGGCGTTCGGCGTTTCGCAGGACATGGACGGCCTCGCCGACACCCCTGTGCGGTCGGTGTTCGTGGTCGACGGCGAGGGGGTCGTGCGGGCCGCCCACCGCTACGGCGACGGCGAGCTGCCCGACGTCGAGGAGCTGCTGGACGAGGCGGCGGCGCTGAACCGCGCCTCCTGATGTGAGCGGGATTGGAACCGGATCGGGACGCCGGTAACGAATCGCCTGCTCGCGGGTCCATACTTCCGACATCTACGTTAAGGGAGCTGATCACCACATGACCGAGAAGGCCACCTTCGCAGCCGGCTGTTTCTGGGGCGTCGAGCATGCGTTCATGCAGATCGACGGCGTCACCGCCACCCAGGTCGGATACATCGGCGGAACCGTGGACGACCCGGACTACCGCACCGTGTGCAGCGGCCGCACCGGCCACGCCGAGGCCGTCGAGGTCGAGTACGACCCCGAGCAGGTCAGCTACGAGCAGCTGCTGGCCGTGTTCTGGGGCGAGCACGATCCCACCCAGAAGAACCGCCAGGGTCCGGACGTCGGCACCCAGTACCGGTCGGAGATCTTCGTGCACTCGCCCGAGCAGCGGCGGATCGCCGAGCAGTCGCTGGCCGCCATGCAGACGCACCTGGGCAAGCCGATCGCGACGCAGATCACCGAGGCGCCCACGTTCTGGCGCGCCGAGGAGTACCACCAGCGCTACTTCGAAAAGCACGGCCAGGTGGCCTGCAAGGCGCAGGCCCCCGCGCCCGTGACCCCTCGCAGCGAGCCGGTCGAGCAGCGCTCCGGTCTTCTGTCCGGCCTGTTCAGCCGCTCGTAGACGACCGGGCCGCGCGGGTGGCGACATGCTCGCCCCCGCGCGGCCGGTATCGTGGGCGGCATGCTCAGCACGGGCAGCTTCGCCGTTCACATCGCCGACCTCGACCTCGATCCCGACTCGCTCGATCCCGCGAGCATCGTCGAGGGATCGCCCCAGACCTGGAACCGCGTGGTCTGGGAGAGCGAGGACGGCCGCATCATCCGCGGCGTCTGGCAGATCTCGCCGGGGGTCGTGGTCGATACGGAGGCGCACGAGATGTTCGTCGTGATCGCCGGCCGTGCCACGATCGCCATCGACGGCGGCAACACGTTCGACGTCGGCCCGGGCGACATGGGCGTGCTCGAGGAGGGCGCCCGCTCCACGTGGAGCGTGCACGAGACGCTGCGCAAGGCCTACCAGATCCTGTTGCCTGCCTCGTGAACGGCGCCGCATGGGTCGAGGCGGAGCCGCGCCCCTTCTGGCTGGACTCGCCGCTTGCTCCGGCCCCGGCCGACCCGTTCGCGGGCGAGGGCAGCTGCTCGCTGGCCGTGGTCGGCGGCGGCTTCACGGGCCTGTGGGCGGCGCTGCAGGCCAAGCAGGACGACCCCGCCCGCGACGTCGTGGTGCTGGAGGGAACGACGGTGGCCGCAGGTGCCAGCGGACGCAACGGCGGGTTCACCGACGCGTCCCTCACCCATGGGCTGCCCAACGGCCTCAGCCGGTTCCCTGACGAGATCGATCAGCTGGAGCGGCTGGGGCGCGAGAACCTGGACGGCATCGAGCAGGCGATCGAGCGGCACGGCATCGACTGCGGCTGGGAGCGGACCGGGTCGGTCCTGGTCGCCCGCAGCGGGCACGAGGTCGCGGAGCTGAGCGAGTTCGTGCCGGTGATGCGCGAGCACGGCTACGACTGCGACTGGCTCGGCACCGAGGCGATGCGCGCGCAGGTCGACTCACCCACCTACCTGGGCGGCATCTGGGAGCGGAGCGGCTCCGCCATGGTCGATCCGGCCCGCCTGGCGTGGGGCCTTCGCCGCGTCTGCATCGAGCTGGGCGTGCGGCTGCACGAGCTGTCGC
>DASUHV010000067.1:0-8870 GCA_036273355.1 Gaiellales bacterium | reverse complement strand
CTCCTTCGCGTAGTACAGCGCCACCGGGCTCTTCGATGCCATCTGCTGCGCCAGCTCCATCACCCGCGGCATCAGCTCGGCGCTCGGGTAGACGTGCTGCACCAGCCCCCGCTCCAGGGCCTCGGCCGCGTCCACCATGCGCCCGGTCAGGATCAGCTCCTTGGCGTAGCCGATGTTGGTGGCGCGGGCCAGCCGCTGCGTGCCGCCCCACCCGGGGATGATGCCGAGGTTGATCTCGGGCTGCCCGAAGCGGGCGTTCTCGCTGGCCAGACGCACGTCGCAGGCCAGCGCGATCTCGCAGCCGCCGCCCAGGGCGTAGCCGTTGACGGCGGCGATGGTCGGCTTGCGCATCGTCTCCAGCTTGTGCGCGATCTCCTGCCCCAGCTCGGAGTAGTCGCGCGCCTCCAGCGGCGTCTTTCCGTCCATCTCCTTGATGTCGGCGCCGGCGATGAAGGCACGGTCGCCGGCACCCGTCACCACGATCACGCCGCACGCGGGGTCGCTGCCGAGATCCTCGAGCGTCGCCAGCAGCTCCTCCAGGAGCACCGTGTTCAGCGCGTTCAGCACGTCCGGGCGGTTCACGGTGACCACCGACACGCGCCCCTCGGCGACGATCCGCAGGCCCGCCATCAGGAGGCCAGCCTGGTCTCGAGGAAGTCGACGATCTCGGCGGTCGGCGCCCCGGGCGTGTACACCTCGGCCACGCCCTGCTCCTTCAGCACCGGGATGTCATCGGCCGGGATGGTGCCTCCCAGCACCACCAGCACGTCGTCGGCGCCCTGCTCCCGCAGCAGCTCCATGATGCGCGGCACCAGCGTCATGTGCGCGCCCGACAGGATCGACAGGCCAACCGCATCGGCATCCTCCTGGATCACGGTCTCGACGATCTGCTCCGGGGTCTGGTGCAGGCCGGTGTAGATCACCTCCATGCCCGCGTCGCGCAGGGTGCGGGCGATGATCTTGGCGCCGCGATCGTGCCCGTCCAAGCCGGGCTTCGCGACGACGACTCGAATCGGGCGGTCCATCTCGACTGCGAGTCTATCGAGCGCACCCGTTAGGGGAGTCACTCGGTCTCGGCGGGCGCGATCGCTAGAAGACGGGCGTCTCGCGGTACACGCCCCACACCGACCGCAGGGCGTCGCAGATCTCGCCCTCGCTGGCGTAGGCCCGCGCGCACTCGATCAGGTGCGGCATCACGTTCTCGTCGATGGCCGCGGCCTGCTGCAGATCCGCCAGCGCGGTGTCCACCGCCGCCTGGCTGCGTTCGTCGCGCACGGCCCGCAGGCGCGCCACCTGCCGCTCCTCGACCTCGAACGGCACCTGCAGCGTCTCCAGCGGCTGGTCGTCGCCCTCGGTGAACGAGTTCACGCCCACGATCGCTCGCCGGCCCGACTCCACTTCCTGCTGGAACTGGAAGCTGGCCTCTGCGATCTCGCGCTGGAAGAAGTTCTCGTTCAGCGCGGCCACGACGCCGCCCAGCCGGTCGATGCGGTCGAAGTAGTCGTAGGCCTGGCGCTCCAGCTCGTCGGTCAGCGACTCCACCAGCCACGAGCCGCCCAGCGGGTCGGCGATGCTGGTCACGCCGGTCTCGTGCGCGATCACCTGCTGGGTGCGCAGCGCCAGGCGCGCGGCGTGCTCGGTGGGCAGGGCAAGCGCCTCGTCGTAGCTGTTGGTGTGGAGCGACTGGGTGCCGCCCAGCACCGCCGCCAGCGCCTCGATGGCGGTGCGCACGATGTTCACCTGCGGCTGCTGGGCCGTCAGCGAGACGCCCGCGGTCTGGGTGTGGAAGCGCATCAGCAGCGCGCGCTCCGTCTTGGCGCCGTAGCGCTCGCGCAGCACCCGCGCCCAGATCCGCCTGGCCGCGCGGTACTTGGCGATCTCCTCGAAGAAGTCGATGTGCGCGTTGAAGAAGAACGACAGCCGCGGCGCGAACTCGTCGACGTCCAGCCCGCGCGCGATCGAGTGCTCGACGTAGGCGAACCCGTCGGCCAGCGTGAAGGCGAGCTCCTGCGCAGCGGTCGCTCCCGCCTCGCGGATGTGGTAGCCCGAGATCGACACCGGGTGCCAGCGCGGCATCGTGCGGGTGCACCACTCGATCATGTCGATCATCAGCCGCATCGACGGCTCCGGCGGGAAGATCCACTCCTTCGGGGCGATGTACTCCTTGAGGAGGTCGGCCTGGATCGTGCCGCCCAGCCGCTCGGCGGTCACGCCCTGGCGCTCGGCGACGCACACGTACTGGGCGAGCACGATCGCGGCCGGGGCGTTCACGGTCATCGAGGTGGTGACCTGATCGAGCGGGATGCCCCGGAACAGGTCCTCCATGTCGGCCAGCGTGTCGACGGCGACACCCTCGCGGCCGACCTCGCCCAGCGCGCGGGCGTGGTCGGAGTCGTAGCCCATCAGCGTGGGCATGTCGAAGGCCGTCGAGAGCCCGGTCTGGCCGTGGTCGAGCAGGTAGCGGAAGCGCCGGTTGGTCTCCTCGGCGGTGCCGAAGCCGGCGAACTGCCGCATCGTCCAGGTCCTGCCGCGGTACATCGACTCGTAGACGCCGCGGGTGAACGGGTAGCTACCGGGATCGCCCAGGTCGCGCTCGTAGTCGATCGGCGTCGTCTCGGGCGTATACAGCGGCTCGAGCGGGATGCCGGAGATGGTCGAGTGCTGCTCTGCGGCTGCGCCGTCTGGGTCGGGGACGCTGGCGGTCGCCATGTCGGCAGGATATACCCCGTCTTCGGCTGTCCTCGTACGCGCGCGGAAAGCCCGACGCTCAGGCGAGCGAGCTTCCGGGCTGCCAGAGCACGTCGCCGCGGCCCTCGTCGTTGTGGACGCGGGCGAGGATGAACAGCAGGTCGGACAGCCGGTTCAGATAGGACAGCGCGTGCGGGTTCACCGCTGCCTCGGCCGACAACGCAACCACGTGGCGCTCGGCGCCGCGGCAGACGGTGCGCGCCAGGTGCAGTGCCGCCGACTGGGGGGTGCCGCCCGAGAGCACGAAGCTGGTGAGTGGCGCGAGCCGTTCACCCTGCTCGTCGCAGGCCGCCTCGAGGGCGGCCACGTGCTGCTCGGTGATGCGGAGCCGCGACTTGCCGTGGCCGCGCTCGGTGTCGACCGGCACCGCGAGATCGGCGCCGAGGTCGAACAAATCGTTCTGGACGCGGCGCAGCAGATCGGCGGAGGCCGGCTCCAGCCCGGTGGCGATCGCAACGCCGATGGCAGCGCCGGTCTCATCGACCGTCCCGTAGGCCCAGATCCGGGCCGAGCTCTTGGACACGCGCTCACCGTCGCCGAGCGACGTCTCGCCCGCGTCGCCGGCGCGCGTGTAGATGCGGTCGAGGCGAACCATCGCCTGACAGGGTACTTGCCCACGCGGACACGGGTCAGGCGGTCTGGGAGGCGCCACCGCGAGCCGTGGCGATGGCACCGGCCATGCGCCGGAGATCAGCCTCGGTGCGTGTGAAGGCGGGTGCGTCCATGGCGATCGGACGGCCTTCGAACGGATCGCCGGAGAACCGCGGATACAGGTGAAGGTGCAGATGCGGGATCGAGTTGCCGTGGATCTCGTAGTTCATCTTGCGCGGCTCGAACAGGGCGCTGAGCGCGCGAGCAACGGCCATCGACTCGCGCCAGAAGGCGACCATCTCGTCGTCCGGCAGCTGGAACGGCTCCTCCACGTGGCGCCTGGCCACGACGCATGCATAGCCCGGCAGCACGGCGACAGGCGGTGCCGAAACCCATGTGGTGTCCAGCTCGGCGATCACGTCCAGCGGATGCCCGCTCGCGCAGATCGGACATCGGGTGCGTTCGATCGCCGACACCGGTCCGAGCATACATTCCGCCGCGACCCGGATACCGTGTCGCGATGAGCCCCCGCCCTCGAACGACGCTGATCATCGCCGTCATCGCCCAGGCGGCGGTCTCGGTCGTGCAGTTCGGCCTGCCCGCCATCGGCGTGGACATCCAGAGCAAGTTCGGCCTGGGCCCGGCCGGGTTCGGCGCTGTCTTCGCGGCCGTCGGCCTCGGCTCCGCGGTCGCGCTGATCCCGGCGGGCATGCTGGTCGACCGCTTCGGCGCGCGCCCAGTGCTCCTGGCCGGCGCCACGATCAACTTCTGCGCCTACCTCGCGGCCTCGGTCGCACCCAACGCCGCGCTGTTCGCCGCCGCCATCTTCCTGGCCGGCATCGGCTCGTCGGCCGTCCCGGTTGCCGGGATGAGCAGCCTGCTGCGCGAGTTCCCGCCCCAGCGGCGCGGCATCGCCCTGGGCTGGCGTCAGCTGGCGGTGCCGATGGGCGGCGCCATCGGCGCCGCGGCGCTGCCGCTGCTGGCCCACGTGGGCGGCGTGCGGCTGGCCCTGATCGTGACCGCGTTCGCCACCGCCTCCACCGCCACCGTGTTCGCCTGGCTGTCGGCCGCCGGCGGCGGCACCGCCCGGCGCATGCGGCTGGACGGCGCGCTCACCGCCCGCGGCATGCGCCCCCTGCTGGTGGTCGGCCTGCTCTACGTCTACGCGCTCGGCGCGTCGCTCACCTACATCGTCGCCGCGGCGCGCGACGACGGCCTCGGCAAGGCCGAGGCGGGCGCGCTGTTCGTGGTGCTGAACATCTCGGCCGCGGCATCCCGGCTGGTCTGGGGCCGGATGGCCGACCGCGGCGGCGGCACCCGCCGGGTGCGCACCCTGATCGAGATCGGGGTTCTGGCCGCCGTGGCGTGCCTGGCGATGGCACCCGTGCTGCACGTCGGCTTCGTGCTGGCCGTGCCGGTCACCGTCGCGCTCGGCTTCGGCTGCTTCGGCTGGAACGGCGTGCTGTACGTCACCGCCGGCGAGCTGGTCGGCCCCGACCGGGCCGCGCGCGCGGTGGGCGTGGCATCGACCATGGTGTTTGGCGCCGGCGCGCTGGCGGCGCCCGTCTCAGGGCTGGTGGCCGAGCACGCCGGCTACGACGTGATGTGGCTGACGGCGGCGGCCTCCTCGGCCGCGGGAGCGGCATTCGCCTGGCGCGCGCTGGGCTGGATGCGGCGGCCACGCACCGGGGCGGCGGTCGGCGCCACGGCACGCTAGACCGACCCTACGGGCGGCTGGTCAGCTCCAGCTCCCGTGCCGGCACCGGGTGGCCGAGCAGGTAGCCCTGGCCGAGGTCGCACCCGTGCTCGAGCAGGAAATCGAGCTGCTCCTGCGTCTCGATGCCCTCCGCCAGCGGCTGCAGGTCGAGGCTGTGCGCCAGCTGGATGATCGCCACCACGATCGCCGCCGCCCCGCGGTCGTGTGGCAGATCGGCTACGAACGACCGGTCGATCTTGAGCGTGCTGACCGGCAGCTGCCGCAGCCGCTCCAGCGACGAGTGCCCCTTGCCGAAGTCGTCGATCGCCATCTGCACGCCGTGTGCGCGCAGCAGCGACAGCGTGTGCGCGGCCCGGGCCGGCTGCACCATCACGGTCGACTCGGTCACCTCGATCATCATGCGGCTGGGATCGACCCCGGCGCGACCGGTCGCGTCCAGCAGCATCTCGACGATGCTCGGCCCCCAGAGGCCGGGCGGCAGGTTGAACGACACCACCAGATCCGCGCCCTGGTCGCTCCACTCGCGCGCCTGCCGGCAGGCCCCCTCGATCACCCGCCGCGTCATCGGCTCGATCAGCCCTGACCGCTCCGCCAGCGGCACGAACTGCTCCGGCAGCACCAGCCGCCCATCGCTGTCGCGCCACCGCACCAGCGTCTCCGCCCCGACCAGCCGCCGGCTCTCGAGCTCCACGATCGGCTGGAAGTGCAGCTCGAACTCGTCTCGCTCGACCGCGCGGCGTAGGTCGCCCATCATCGCCAGCCGCCCGCGCGCCTTGCCCGGCTCGATCGCAGCCGCCTCGTTCTCGATCAGGCCCTTGCCGATGTACATCGCCGTGTCGGCGTTCCGCAGCAGCTCGTCACGGTCGGTGGCGTCGATCGGGTAGATGCTGACGCCGATGCTCAGGCCCACGTGCACGTCCGTGTCGGCCACCAGGAACGGCGTCTCCAGCACGCTTCGCACCTTGTTCTCGATCGCCGACACCACCTCCAGCGCGCGCGGCACGATCGTCTCGCCGCCGTCCAGCTCCAGGTCGGGCACCAGCACCAGGAACTCGTCGCCGCCCTGGCGGGCGACGATGTCGGTGGCGCGCGTGACCGACTTCAGCCGCGCGCCGAAGTCGCGCAGCAAGGCGTCCCCCGCCTCGTGGCCGAAGCTGTCGTTGATCAGCTTGAAGTTGTCGAGGTCGATGAACAGCACGGCCACGCCGAAGTGGTGGCGATCGGCCCGCGCCAGCGCCAGCGCCAGGTGCTCGTGGAACATCGAGCGGTTGGGCAGCCCGGTCAGCTGGTCGTGGTAGGCGAGGTGCTCGATCTGCGCCTGCGCCCGCATCTGCTCGGTGATGTCGCGCGCGATCGCCGACACTGCCACGATCTGGCCGGAGTCGTCGACGATCGGCGACACCGTCAGCGACACGTCCACCGTCGATCCATCCTTGCGGACGTGCACGGTCTCGAACTGATCGATCTGCTGGCCCCGCCCCACGCGAGACAGCACGTCGGCGATCTCGTCGACGCCCTCTTCGGTGGCCAGCATGCCGGCCGCCCGCCCCACCGCCTCCTCGGCGGCGTAGCCGTAGAGCAGCTCGGCGCCTCGGTTCCAGGTGAGGATGGTGCCGCCCAGCGTCTTGGACAGGATCGCGTCGTTGGTGGTCTCGACGATCGCGGCCAGGTGGCGCATGGCCGCCTGCGCCGCGCGGCTGGCGGTGACATCGCGCAGGTAGACGGTGAACGAGGGCGGCCCGGGCAGGTCGATCTGCGTGATCGCCAGCTCCACCGGGAACTCGCGCCCGTCGCTGCGCCGCCCGATCGCCTCGGTCGGCAGGCCCAGCAGCCGCGGCAGCTGCCCGGCCAGCAGCGCATCGATGTCGGCGCGGTGCGCCTCGTCCAACCGGTCGACCACCAGCAGATCGGTCACCGAGAGGCCCATCGCCTCCTCCCGCGGACGCGCGAACGTCAGCTCCGCCGCCGGGTTGAACTCGGTCACGCGCCCGTGCGCATCCAGCCCGATGATGCACTCGAAGGCCGCGTTCACGATCGCGCTCTTGCGCGCTTCGCTGGCGCGCACGTCGCGCTCGGCGTCGCGGTGGCGGATGAACTGGCCGACCAGGCTGCCGATGCCGGTCAGGAGCGCCATCAGCTCCTCGTCGGGCTCGCGCACCTGTGAGCTGAAGAACTCCATCACCCCCGTCACCTCGCCGTACGCCGTGACCGGCAGCGCCAGCGCCGCGTGGATGTCCTCGCGCGCCGCCTGCGCCCCGCGCTGTTGACCGGGGTGCAAGCCGATGTCGGGCACCCACAGCGGGATGCCGTCCTGCCAGACCTTGCCCGGCAGCCCCTCGCCCTGCGCGAAGGCCGCATGGCGCGTGGCCAGCGAGAAGCCGACCAGCGGCGTGCCCGGCATGTGCCAGAGGTCGACGCAGCGGATCACCTGCTCGTCGGAGTCGACCCGCCACAACGCACCCATCTCCCAGTCGAGCCCGCGGCAGACGACCTCGAGCAGGCGCGGCGCAGCCTCCGCAAGCGTCTGCGCTTCGGCAAGTGCGCTCGTCACCGCCAGGTGCGTCCGCAGGCGCTCCTGTACCACGTGGTGACGGCGCTCTCGGTCGCCCTTGGTGTCGCGTCCGTGGCCCATCAGATCCCCCGGCAGCCGGCAGGAGCCGCGCCGCCCTTGAGTTTCACCTTACGCCCGTCTCCGGAAGTCACACTCCACCGTTCGGGTGATAACCCGGTAAGAAGTTTGTTAGGTCGGGAGGATAGGGATGGCCTCAGATGGTGCTGAGGCGCGGAGATGACTGATCGGTATCTCCGTGATGTCCTGGACGGCGAGAACCGAGTCTCGCAAGGACGCAGGGAGCGTCAATATCGGAAATATTGGCGCGACCGAGGACACGGTGAGACGACGGTTCGCAGCCGTAGCCACCCCGACCATCGCCTCAGTCAGTCCGATCGCAGCGGCCAGGTTCGCGAGAGATACCGATCAGTCATCTCAGTACTCGTAGAAGCCGCGGCCGGACTTGCGTCCCAGCCGGCCGGCCTCGACGTAGCTGCGCAGCAGCGGGCAGGGCCGGTACTTGTCATCCCCGAGCCCGTCGTGCAGCACCTCCATGATCGCCAGGCAGGTGTCAAGGCCGATCAGGTCGGCCAGCGTGAGCGGCCCCATCGGATGGTTCATGCCCAGCTTCATGACCGTGTCGATCGACTCGCGGTCGCCCACGCCCTCCATCAGGCAGTAGACGGCCTCGTTGATCATCGGCACCAGGATCCGGTTGGAGATGAATCCGGGGTAGTCGTTGGCCTCGGCCACCGTCTTGCCCATCGCCTCCGCGGCGGCCACCACGCTGGTCACCGTCTCGTCGCTGGTCTCGAGGCCGCGGATGACCTCCACCAGCTGCATCAGCGGCACCGGGTTCATGAAGTGCATGCCGACCACCTGCTGCGGGCGCTTCGTGGCGGCGGCCAGGCGGGTGATCGGGATCGAGCTGGTGTTGGAGGCGAGGATGGCGCCGTCCCCGGCCACCTCGTCCAGCTCGGCGAAGATGCGCAGCTTCAGCTCGACGTTCTCGGTCGCGGCCTCGATCAGGAGGTCGGCATCGGCCGGCTCGGCCGCCGTCTGGATCCGCCCGAGCGCGGCGTCGCGCGTCGTCTCGTCCAGGCGGCCCTTCTCGGTCAGCTTCGCCAGCGACGCCTCGATGCCGGAGACGGCCTGCTCCAGCTGGCGCGGCGCCACGTCGCTCAGGGTCACGTCGAAGCCGCCGACGGCCGCCGTCTGGGCGATGCCCGCGCCCATCTGGCCCGCTCCCACCACGGTGATCCG
>DASUHV010000066.1:0-4997 GCA_036273355.1 Gaiellales bacterium | reverse complement strand
CCGATGTGCGAGGTCGAGGTGTCGATCGCCTCGCCCTGCCGCGCGGCGGGGCGGTAGCGGAGGCAGTAGTTGGGTGCGCACAGGTGGGAGCCGCCCGTGCTTCCGCTCGACGACCGTCGCATCGAGCGCTTCAACGCGGAGCTCGTGGGCCGGCCCGAGCTCGTGAAGGGGAACTCGCAGCTGCTGTTCGGCGGCATGGGCCGCCTCAGCGAGAACAGCCTCATCAACACCAAGAACAAGTCCCACGCGGTCACGGCTGAGGTGGTCGTGCCCGAGGCGGGCGCCACGGGCGTGATCTTCGCCCAGGGCGGGGCCTTCGCCGGTTGGAGCCTGTACGCGAATGATGGGCTTCTCACCTACTGCTACAACCTGCTCGGCTTGCAGCGCTTCAAGATCGAAGCCGACGCCCCGATCCCGCCCGGAACCCACCAGGTGCGGATCTGAAACGCCAGTTTCGTGATGCACCGATGACGCCTGCGCAATCGACCGGCACCTGTAGGACAGCCCGGCCCGCTACAACACGGCAACGGATGGTTGAGCTCGCCACAGGGGTGCACCGTTACCTGCTCGAGGCTCGGCAGATGCAGGCCTTGTCGTTCAGCGTGCATATCCCGCTGGTCTGCTTCGGGATCGCCTTCCCTGTGATGGTGATGACGGCCGAGTGGCTGCACCTACGCACTGGCGACCCGCTCTACCGCACCCTGGCGCGGCGCTGGACGAAGGTGATGCTCGCGCTGTTCGCCGCAGGGGTGGTGACCGGCACGGTGCTGTCGTTCGAGATGGGCCTGCTGTGGCCCGAGTTCACGAGCGTGTACGGCAGCGTGTTCGGCCTGGGCTTCGCGATCGAGGGGTTCTCGTTCTTCCTCGAGGCGATCTTCATCGGCATCTACGCTTACGGCTGGGATCGGCTGTCGCCGCGGATGCACTTCCTGAGCGGGATCCCGATCGTGTTCTCGGGCTTCCTCGGCTCGCTGATGGTGATCGCAGTCAACGGCTGGATGAACCATCCAACGGGCTTTCGGCTGGTGGACGGAAAGGCGGTAGACGTCCACCCGTTCGACGCGCTCTTCGTCAACTCGAACTTCTGGCACGAGCTGGTGCACATGTACATCGCGGGCTACATGGTCACGGGCTTCCTGGTGGCGGCGTGTTACGCCGTCGCCCGGCTGCGCGGCAGAAACGGCCGGTACGAGCGGATCGCGCTCGCCATCCCGCTGACCATCGCGTGCGTGGCCTCGATCATCCAGGCGCCGGTCGGCGACTGGTCCGGCCGGGTCGTGGCCGAAAACCAGCCGGTCAAGCTGGCGGCGTTCGAGGGCCTCGGCCACACCGAAAATGGCGCGCCGGTGCACATCATGGGGATCTACTCCGACGGCGAGGTCAAGTACGGCATCCCGTTGCCTCACATGCTTTCGCTGCTCGCATTCCACGACCCGAACCACACCGTGCAGGGGCTCGACACCGTACCGGCGAACGACCGGCCGCCCGTCAACGTGGTGCGCTTCTCGTTCCAGACGATGGTCGGTATCGGCAGCCTGCTGTTCGTGCTCGCAGCGTTCTTCCTGTTCGTGCGGCTGCGGCGCAAGCGGATGCCCGAGTCGCCCTGGTTTTACCGTGCGGTGATCCTCGCCGGGCCGCTGTCGGTCGTCGCGCTGATCGCGGGCTGGGTGACGACCGAGGTGGGCCGCCAGCCGTGGGTCGTCTACCACGACATGCGCACCGCCCAGGCGGTCACGGGCGCCACCGGCGTGCCGGTCGGCTACGTGACCCTCGCGCTCGTGTACGTCGCGCTCGCCTGCGCGGTGGCCTGGGTGCTGCTGCGGCTGGCCCGTGCTCCGCTGGAGGAGGGCACGTGACGCTGCTGCAGACGCTGCCGATCGTGTTCGTGCTCACCGGCTTGGTGTTCTACGTGGTGCTGGGGGGCGCCGACTTCGGGGCGGGCCTCTGGCAGCTGATCGGCGCCCGCGGCGACGACGAGGGCAAGCGCATCCGCGACCACGCCCACCACGCCATGGGTCCGGTGTGGGAGGCCAACCACGTGTGGCTGATCTTCGTGATCACCGTACTGTGGACGGCGTACTCGCAGGTGTTCGCCTCGACCGCCTCGACCCTCTCGATCCCGTTCTTCGTCGCGGCGATCGGCATCATCCTGCGCGGCGGCGCCTACGCCCTGCGGTCGGGTACTCGCGGCCTCCGGGAGCAGCGCCGGGTCGGGACCGTGCTGTCGCTGTCGTCGATCCTCACACCGTTCGCGCTGGGCCTGATGGTCGGCGGGATCGCCGCCGGCCGGGTGCCGGTCGGCAACGCCGCCGGCGACCTCGTCACGAGCTGGCTCAACCCGCTCGCGATCACGGTCGGGCTGATCGCCGTCACGTTCAGCGCGTACCTCGCCGCGGTGTTCCTCGCCGCCGACGCGGTGCGTCACGACGATGCCGAGATGGAGCAGGCGTTTCGCACGCGCGCGCTGATCTCGGGCGTGGTCGCCGGGCTCGTCGCCGCGGCCGGCCTCATCCCCCTGCACGCCGACGCACCCCACCTGTTCCACGAGCTAGTCGCTGGCCAGGCGCTGCCCGCGGCGATCGTGTCGGTCATCGCCGGCGGCGCGGCGCTGCTGCTGGTGTTCCGGCGGCGGTACGAACCGGCCCGATACACGGCGGCGCTGGCGGTGGCGGCGGTGATCGCGGGCTGGGCGCTCGGCCAGTCGCCATACCTGCTGCCGGGGCTCAGCATCGAGCACGCCGCGGCGCCCCGCAACACGCTGATCGCCGTGGTCGTCGCGGTCGTCGCCGGCGGCATCATCCTGTTCCCCTCGCTGGTGGTGCTGTTTCGGCTCACACTCGGGGGCAGCCTGGCAGCGGGGGAGTCGGCCGCCGACGCGCCGGTCGAGCGGCACCCGGTGCCCGGCGCGGGCAGTCTCGTGGGCCGCAGCGCAGTGGCGCTGCTCGTGATCGGCCTCGGCTTCCTCACCCTCGCCAATCCTGGCTGGGCGCACGCGATCGGCGCCTGTGCACTGCTGGCCTTCGCCGCGCTGGCGACACGCGCGCTGATCTCGGACGCCATGCTGTCGTGACTCGGTTCGGGTTCGGCGGCATCAGCTGCCAACGGGTGCCGGGGGATCGGCGTACCGACGCCCAGATGTACGCGGAGGCGCTCGAGCTTCTCACTGCTGCAGTCGCGCAAGGCCGCAAACCGTGAGGGTGCTCCGGTGATCGGTGAACGACGATCACATGATTGCGGACACCGATTGTTGGAGATCGTCGTGCCGATCAGACTGCGACACATGATGCTGGCATGACTCCTCAGCAACCCGATGCGTTCGAGCAACGGCGAATGAACGACCGTGGCTCGTGCCCTATTTCGCGGCGTTCGTTTCTAGGGGGCGTGGTCGGTGGTGCCGCGGCAGCGGCCGCCGCGAACTTCGTATCCACGGGGCAGGCTCGCGCCCAGGGGAATGGCTACCAGGACGAATACAACAAGCTCGCAACCGAAGATGGCACACACAGCATCCCGTTCTTCGGCCAGCATCAGTCCGGTATCGCCACGCCTCCGCAGTCAGCGGCCGCATTTCTCTCCTTCGACGTGACCGCAGGCAACCGTCGGGAGCTGACCGACCTGTTTCGCACTCTCACTGAGCGTGGCGCGTTCCTGACCAGCGGTGGTACTCCTCCACCGCCCCGGCTGGGCAAGCTGCCCGAGCATCGCCACCTGCTCGGAGCGGCGGTACTGCCCGACGACCTGACGGTCACAGTCGCGCTCGGCGCACCTCTGTTCGACGATCGCTACGGGCTGGCACGGCGCAAGCCCGCCCAGCTCGAGACGATGCGGGCGTTCGCCCACGACGATCTCGACCTGAAGATCACTGACGGAGATCTACTTGTGCAGCTTTGCGCCAACCACCGAGACACCGTCGGAAACGCGATGCTCGACATCGTGAACCAGACGCGCGGCGGCATGCGTCTCCGGTGGCGCATTGACTCGTTCCGGTTCCCGCCGCGCCCCGTGGGCATCCCGCGCGACTGGATGGGCTTCAAGGACGGTGTCGCCAACCCCGACACCACCGACCCGTCACAGATGAACCAGGTCGTGTGGGTCCAGCCTGGGCGGCCAGAACCGTCCTGGGCCGCGGGCGGGACGTACCAGGTGCTGCGCATCATCCGGATGCACTTGGAGAAGTGGGACGAACTCCCGGTCGAGCAGCAGCAGCGCGTCTTCGGCCGACGCAAGATCAGCGGCGCGCCGCTGTATGCAACCGACCCGAATGCCTCGGATGAGCTGGACCCTGTGTACACGAACGACCCGCAAGGTCGGCTCACCCCCCTGGACTGCCACATTCGACTGGCCAATCCTCAGACGCCGGAAACCGCGGCCACCAGCACCATCCTGCGCCGAAGCTTCCAGTACGACCAAAGCCCCGACGAGGGCGGGAACCCCAATCTTGGACACACGTTCTGCTGCTTCCAGCGAGACCTGAATACGTACATCGCGATGCAGACCCGTCTCGAGAAGGAGAGGCTCGTCCCATACATCACCCCTATAGGCGGCGGCTACTTCTTCGCTGTTCCCGGTGTGCGCAACGCACACGACTACTACGCCTCGGGGCTGCTGCGCGGGCTCTCGAGATGATCCCCGCTTCGCCTGGTTGGGCCCCGCGGATCCGGTCTCACGTGCTGCGCTCCGCCGTCACACTATGCGCCGCGGTCATGCTCGCGTCGTTCGGAGGCCTCGCCTGCGACACGTCGCCTTCCGCCGAGAAATCCGCCGCTCCCGCGCGGGTCTACGTCAGCAACCAACTTGACAACACCGTCTCGGTCATCGACGGTACAACTCAGAGGGTCGTCTCCACGGTGCGGGTCGGCGTCTCCCCGGCAGAGATGGCGGTGTCTCCGAGCCGCCGCTCAGTCTATGTCGCCAACACCGGCAGCAACACGGTGTCCGTTCTCAACACCCATTCCAACACCGTCGTGAAGACCATCGCGCTTCCTCGCGGGAGCAGGCCC
>DASUHV010000065.1:0-5570 GCA_036273355.1 Gaiellales bacterium | reverse complement strand
GCTGGCCGCGGGCGTCGATGCCTACGCCGGCCGGCGCCTGGCGCAGGCGCGCGCCGGGCAGCTCGCCGTCACCGTCGACCACGCCGACCTGCTGGTGCTGCCGTGACGACCGCGGCCCTGAGCAACCCGGACGCCGCTCTCGCGCGTATCGCTAGACGTAGCGACCAGCCGGGAGGAGCCTCGAGTATTTCGGAAACAGGATGGAGCCGGTCACCGTGGCGCTGGGCGCGTCCCGCGGGCGCCGCCCTGACGTTCGCCGTTGTGGTCTGGCGCCTCGGCGCGGGACCGTTCCTCGACGGCGTCCGCGCGGTGGACGGCCGGGCGCTGGCTGCCGCAGCGGCCATCGGCCTGCTGACCACGCTCTGCTGTGCCTGGCGGTGGACGATCGTGGCGCACGGCCTCGGCGTCCGCCTGTCGTTTCCTGCGGCCGTCGCCGCGTACTACCGGTCGCTGTTCCTCAACCTGACGCTACCCGGCGGGGTCGTCGGCGACGTTCACCGCGGCGTCAGCCACGGGCGCGACGTGGACGACGTCGGCCGTGGGCTGCGGGCCGTCGCATGGGAGCGCGCCGCCGGGCAGGTCGTGCAGGTCGTGATCACCGTCGCCGTCCTGCTGGCGCTGCCGTCGCCCGTACGGTCGTCGATGCCGCTGGTGGCGATCGCGCTGGCGGCGACGGTGATCGGCGTGGTGCTCCTGGGCCGGGTGCGATCCCGTGGCGGGCGCTCACGCTGGGCGCGACTGCGGAACGCCATGACCGCCGACGTCCGCAGCGGGCTGCTGACACGGCGGGCGCTGCCGGCGATCGTGCTCGCCTCCGCGGTCGTCGTCGTCGGCCACGGGGTCACGCTCGTGATCGCCGCGCGCACCGCCGGCACCACCGCGCCGCTCTCGCGGATGCTGCCGCTGGCGCTGCTCGCGATGATGGCCATGGTGCTCCCCAGCGTCGCCGGCTGGGGGCCGCGCGAGGGGGCGACGGCGTGGGTGTTCGGCGCTGCCGGCCTGGGCGCCGGACAGGGCGTCGCAACTGCGGTCGTGTACGGCGTGATGGTGCTCGTCGCCAGCCTGCCCGGCGCGGCCGTCCTGGTCGCGGTATGGCTCCGTCGCGCCCGCCCTGCGGTTCTGGGCGAGCCGCAACCGGCTCGGATCAGGGTCGTCAACCGATCGGAGGGAGCCGCGGATGTCTGACCGCCCCTACACCCTGCTCAGCTGCAGCGTGTCGATCGACGGCTACATCGGCAGCCCGGTGTCGCGCCTGCTGCTGTCGAACGACGCCGACTTCGACCGCGTCGATGCCGTCCGCGCCTCCTGCGACGCGATCCTTGTCGGCGCGAACACCGTCAGGCTCGACAACCCGCGGCTGCTGGTGCGCTCGCAGGCCCGCCGGGACGCGCGGACGGCCCGGGGGCTGGCGCCGTCGCCCATGAAGGTGACGGTGACCCGGCGCGCCGAGCTCGACGCGAGCGCCGCCTTCTTCACCACCGGCGAGGCCGAGAAGATCGTCTACTGCGCCAGCCCGCGCGTGACTGATGCCCGGGCCCGGCTGGAACCGCGCGCGACCGTCGTCGACGGCGGCAACACCGTGGAGATGCGCAAGCTCAGCTCCGACCTCGCGGCGCGGGGCGTGGAGCGGCTGATGGTCGAGGGCGGCGGCAAGGTGCACACGCAGTTTCTGACCGACGACCTCGTCGACGAGCTGCAGCTGGTCATCGCCCCGATCTTCGTGGGCGACTCACAGGCGCCCAGATTCGTGCGCGACGGCCACTTCCCCTGGAACCCCGGCCAGCGGGCGAAGCTCGCCGACGTCCGCCAGATCGGCGACGTGGTGCTGCTGCGCTACGCCCTCTCGCCGCGGTTCCGGGACGACTGAACGATCAGGCCGGCCGCGCAGCGACGCCCAGCTGCGGTGACGCCGGAACGGGGCCTCGAAGACCGCCGCGAAGCCCCGCGCAAACACGATCGTCAGCGGCAGCACCAGGGCGAGCGTGACGAGGAACGCCGGCGCGCCCTGGCGGATGCGGCCGGCCACGACCAGCTCGTACACGACCACCACGATCGGGCCGTGCGTCAGATACAGGCTGTAGGACGACAGGCCCAGGTTGCGCATCGGCCGCGCGTCCAGCACGCGCAGCAGCGGGGCCGGACGGCCTGTGGCGAGAGCGGCGAGCAGGCAGGCGACGGCGGGCCCCAACGTGAGGTCGACCCAGAACAGGTGGTCGAGCGTCCAGACCGAGCCCTGCCACCAGATCGTAACGAGCACGGGCGCTGCCGCGGCCAGCGCGAGCCACCCCCACGGCCACGACCTGTGAGCCCCGCTCGCGCCCACGATGCCGGCCGCCAGGATGCCGACCGCGAACAGCGCGGCCAGGTCGGGCGCCGACTGGATCACGAACGCGTCGACGTGGGAGACGTGCGGGCCGACGATCCCCACCATCGCCACGGCCAGCGTCACCGCGGCGACCATGACGATCGCGCCGCGACGGCGCACCATCAGCAGCAGCAGCGGGAACAGGATGTACAGCTGGGCCTCGACGGCGATCGACCAGAACGCTCGGTTGGGGCTCGGGGCGGCGACCAGGTTCTGCACCAGCAGGCCGTTGACGAGCACCGAGTCGGAGCCGGGCACTCCCTGCCCCGGCGGGCGGACGAGCAGCCAGGCAACGGCCAGGCTGAAGGCGAGGGCGGCCCAGTACGGCGGCAGGATGCGCCAGGCCCGCCGGCGGGCGAACCGGGACACCCCGTCCAGGCGCCAGCCGTGGCGGGCCGGCGACAGGGCCAGCGAGAAGCCGGACAGCACGATGAACACGACCACCGCGAACCGCCCGTAGATGAACCACGCGGCCCAGAACGGCGCCTTGTCCACGGGGTAGCCCGGAAATGCCCGCAGGAACACGTGGTTCACCACCACGAACAGCGCGGCCAGGCCGCGGACGCCGTCCAGGCCCGCCAGCCGCCGCGGCGCGGCATCCGTAACCTCGGGCGCCGGGGCGGCGGGCAGCTGCTCGAGCACCGCGGACGCGGGGGCTGCGACGCCGGCGCTCGGCAGCGGGACGGTCACGACGAGCCCGGGGTCGCCGGTTGCGGGCCGAAGGCGCCCAGGAAGCGGTCGCGGAACGCGCTCATCGGCCAGACCGGCGCCTGCGGGCTGGGGCGCATGCCGTCCACCCAGCCCCACCCGCGGATACGGTGCAGCACCGACGGGTCGTGGGCGATGATCGAGATCGGCACGTCGTGGCTGGCGTCCAGTCCGCTGACCGTCGTGGCCGGCTGGTGGTCGCCCAGCACGACCATCACCAGGTTCTTGCGTGCGTAGTGCTGCACGAAGGAGAACAGGGTGCTCATCGTGTACTCGACCGAGTGCCCGTACCCAGCCCAGGGGCCGTCGGTCTGGCCGCTCATGTCGACCGGCAGCTTGTAGAAGATCGAACCGTCGCCGACGCGGTTCCACCCGATCAGCGGCGGCACCTGCGTCCACGGCTCATGGCTGGACACCAGATCGACCTCGGCGAAGAGCGGCGGACGGTCGGTCTTGCCCAGCTCGAGCCGCTGCAGGGCCAGGTAGACGTACTGATCGGGCATCGAGGCATAGGCGTAGGTGGGACCGTGATATCCGACGTTCCTCCGGTCATAGACCTTGTCGTAGTGGTAGAACGACGACCCCTCCGGCCAGTAGCGGTTGTCCGACGGCACGTCGGCGACGGTCCGCCACCCGGCGCGCTTGAAGGCGATGCTCAGCGTCATGCGGTTGCTCGCAACGAGCTGGTCGTAACGGCTGGGGTTGTCGATCCAGAGCCCCGACTGCATAGTGGAGTGCGCCAGCCAGCTGATGCCGCCGAACGTCGATGAGGTCAGCCAGCCGCTGCGGGCGCCGAAGCCCGCGGACTGCAGCTGCTTGGTTCCCGCGGCGAGCACGCTGTCGACCTTCGGCGAGAAGGAGGAACCCTGCACCGCGACCTGGCCGTAGCTCTCGACGAACACGAGCAGGACGTCCTTGCCGCGCAGGCCGGTCAGCAGCTGCGCGCCCGGCGTGTGGCCATAGGGGTCACGGCGGAGCTCGGCCGCGAAGACCGCTCGATCGTGGATGTCGGCCTGCACCGTGCGCACCTCGGTGACGGCCAGGTCGGCGGCGCTCGTGGAGGCGATGTGCGCGCCGGAGACGAGCTGCGCACTCAGTCCCCAGCAGACCACCCAGACCAGGCTGAGCGCCGTGACGGCCTGGAGTGACACCCGTCGATGGCCGGAGACGACCCGGTTCAGGCGAAGCATCGCGAGCGTCGGCAGCACGAACGCGGCGACCACCGCCAGCGCCGCTCCGGCGAGAACCAGGTTCGCGCTGGTGCGGCCAATCGACTGGCGCAGCGTCTCGATCCCGATGTGGCGGTAGCTCCAGTCCTCGGCGGGGTTGAACGGCCGGTCGAAGGCAGTGAAGAAGCCGTAGTCGAGCACCTTGACGACGATCAGCAAGCCGATCGCCGGCCCCACCACCCAGGCCAGGAGGCGCCGGGCGGGCGCGGGCAGGATCAGGGCCAGGGCGATCACGATCACTCCCTCGAGCGGGAGCCTCACGAACGCACGCGGTGTGAAGTGGCCCGGCTGGTCGGGCGCGACAAGTGCGGCCCACACGAGCAGAAACGCGAGCAGCGTCAGCACGACGGAGATGGCCACACGGACGCGTCCGTGTCCGGCATCCCGCTCCGGCACCGCTGCCGTCTGGATGGCGGGCGCCGACCGGTTGCTCCACAGCCACCAGACGTCGCGGCCGAACGACTCGGCGAGCAGGGCGAGCGCGGCGGCGAGGCCGGCGCGGGTGAGAGCGATCGGGAGCACGCCGGCTGCCGCGATCACAAGCGCGACGCCCTGCGTCGCCGCGACCACCTTGCGCCAGTCGCGCCGGGGCAGCGGCGCGCGCATCCACCCGACCAGCCACCCGGCGACCAGGAACGCGTATCGTGCGGCACCGATCAGGAGCACCCACGCGCCGGCCGAGGGGGCGACGTAGACGGAGAGCACGAGGATCAGGAACGCGTCGACCTCGCCGTCCCAGCGCGCGCCCAGCGTCGACTCCGTCCCGGTGCGCCGCGCGACGTATCCGTCGACGTAGTCCAGCGCCAGCGCGGCCGCTGCGAGCGCCACCAGGGGCACGACCTGCGCGGAGTTGCCGAACGAGTCTGCGGCCAGCGCCGCGACGCCGACGGCCAGGGTCGCCCGCACGAGCGTCACCCACCCGGCCGGGCCGATCCGCTCCGAGCGGTTGCGGAGCAGGTTGTAGGCCAGGGCGGCGTCCATGGCCAGGCCGCAGGCGAGTCCGACGAGCCACCCGGCGAGGCCGAGGCCGACAGTCGCCGCGAGCGTCGCGAGCAGCAGCACCTGGGCGGCCAGCCCGATCAGCGGGCCACCCTGAGCCGACCGCAGCGTGCCTCGGTACTCGAACATACGAAAGGAAGGTACCGTGGATGGGGTGAATCGGTTCTTTCGGACGGCCGGCCGTGGGGAGCTGCCGTGAGGCAGGACGAGCGCGTTCCGTTCGTCGAGGCCCTGCAGCGAGCCAGGCAGGCGGCCTATGCCCCGGGCGA
>DASUHV010000064.1:0-6828 GCA_036273355.1 Gaiellales bacterium | reverse complement strand
TCCCTGTCACGGCATCCGTGACGCGTGTCACGCGGGTGTGACGAGACGCCGACCGCGGCCGAGGCGGTGTTTGACACCCCGCCTGGCCCGCACTGGCGCCGTCTCGTCGCCCCTGCTAGCGCTCAGACCACGTCCAGCTGCGGCCGCACGAACCGCAGCTCAAGCCGGTCGTCGATGCGCTCGGGAGACAGCTCCGCCAGCACCGTCCCCATGGCGGCGAGCTGCTCGGGCGCCGCCCGGATCCGCACCGTCAGCACCCCCGGCTCCGCCGCCAGGCCCAGCTCCACCGCACCCGAGCAGGCACCGAACGCCTGGACCAGACTGGCTCGTGCACGTTCGGCCCGAAGCGGGGTGAAACCGGCAACCGCCGCCATGGCCATCGTCACGTGCCCCGCGATCGCCGCTGCCGAACTCCCGTTTGCGGTACGCAGCGTCACGGTACTCTCACCAGTAGATGTCAACGCAGGCCCCTCCCATGGCAACACTGACCGTCCCCTCGCAACCGGCGTACCTGATCGTCTGCCGGCAGGCGCTGATCGGCGCCGTGGCCGACCTCGCCATCACCGACGACCAGCTCGACGATCTCAAGCTGCTGCTCTCCGAGGCCTGTTCCAACGCGATTGTGCACGGGTACGACAACGATCCGGACGGCGTGATCGAGATCGAGTTTCGCACGTCGCCATACGAGATCGAGGTTGCCGTCAGCGACAACGGCCGCGGCTTCCCGGGCGGCCGACTCCCCGACCGGCCCGGCTTCGGCCTGTCGCTGCTGCACGAGCTGAGCACCCGGCACAGCATCGATCCGCAGCGCCCTGGGGGCGGGGCCCGGGTCAGCTTCGCGCGCTCGATCAACCGCTAGGCGCATCGTCCTCACCCTCATCTGCGATCTCGGCCATCGCCGCCCGCAGCAACCGCGACACGTGCATCTGCGAGATGCCCAGGCGCTCCGCGATCTCCCGCTGCGACAGCTCCATCCCGAACCGGAGCACCAGCACCACCCGGCTGCGCCGGTCGAGCCGGTCCAGCCGCGTCCCCAGCTCCAGCCGCCGCTCCACCGCCTCCAGCGTCTCGTCTGTCTCTCCGAACCGCTCCGGTTCGATCTCGTCCAACGACACCGGCCTCGCCGCCATGCTCGCCCGCAGCGCGTCCAGCACCGCTTCCTCGTCCAGCTTCGCCCGCTCCGCGATCTCGGCCACCGTCGGGCTGCGCCCGTGCTCCGACGTCAGCAGATCGACCGTTGCCGCCACCGCGCGCTCGTTCTCGGCCACGGATCGCGGCACCCGCACCGGCGCGGACTGCTGCCGCACGCACGTCAGCATCTCGCCCATCACGAACGGCGCCGCATACCCGCCGAACGGCGTGCCGTGCTCCGCGTCGAACGTCGCCGCCGCCCGCAGCAGCCCCACCACGCCCGCCTGCTCCAGGTCGGAGCGGGGCACTCGCCCCTGGAACCGCGTCGCCATCGAAGACACCAGCGGGCGCATGGCGTCCACCAGCTCCTCGGCCGCCGCATCGTCGCCCCGCGCCACCCGCCCGGCCAGCAGCTCTGCCGGCTCAGACATTGACTCGCAACCTCACCCCTCCGGCGTCCAGCTCGGTTTCCGACACCAGCACCGCCAGCATCCCCAGGTGTTGCTCGAGCCACGCCTGGTCGACCTCGCTGATGAACACCTCCAGCGATCCTGGCTCCGCCCAGAACTCCGCCCCGCGCTCATCGCGCCGGTGCCGCACCACCAGCTCGATGGCCATCGCCAGGTCGTCTATCTGCTCGAGCGAGAGCCCGGCGCGCGACCCCATGACCAGCGCCAGCGGGCCCAGCACGGCCACCTGCGGTGCCGCCGCCGAGAGCCGCGTCCGCACGGCTGGAGTTCGCTGTTCCACGGTCGCAGGGTAGATCGATCCCCGCCGTCCCGCCCGTCAGCGTTTCTCCGACATCCCCAGGGGGTATCGTCCTGCCATGGGCCCGCATGCCGAGGACTCGTACGGATCGGCTCGGCGGCCGTGAACGGCGGCCGCGTGGAGCTGCAGCTTTCCGTACCCGCCACCGCTGACAACGTCCCGCTGCTGCGCCACGCCATGGCCGGATTTCTCGAAGGCCAGTCGGTCACCGGCGAGACCGCCGCCGACGTGCTGCTGGCCGTCACCGAGGCCTGTACCAACGTCGTGCAGCACGCGTACCGCTCCGACCCCGCCGCGGTCGACCGGCACATCGAGCTCGCCGCCGAGTGCATGGACTCGATCCTCGAGGTTGCCGTGCGCGATCTCGGCCGCGGCTTTGCGCCGCGCGTCGACAGCCCCGGGCTGGGCCTGGGGCTGCCGGTCATCGCCGCGCTCACGCAGACGGTGGAGATCCGGCCGCTGACGCCGCACGGCACCGAGGTCGTGATGACCTTCGCGATCGAACCGGGCTGACCAACCCGTTTGCGGGCGGTCCCGTCGCGGTAGGTTTTCACCATGCACGACCGTGGCGACGCCGACACCAACCGAGACCCGCAGTTCGTACGCCGCCGCGTGGACGAGGTCGTTCTGCTGCTGCAGGTGGACGGCGAGCTCGACATCAAATCCACCGATTCGCTGCGCTCCGCGCTCGACGCGGCCGAGCGCGAGGGCAACATCGTTCGCATCGACGCCGCCGGCGTCAGCTTCGTCGACTCAACGGCGCTCGGCGTGCTGCTGGCCTCGGCGCAACGGCTGTCCGCGCGCGGCGGACGGCTCGAGCTGATCAACGTCTCGCCGCCCGTTCGCCGCATCCTCGACATGACGCTGATCGCGCGCACCGTCCACGTGATCTCGTAGCCGGGCGCCGTGCCGGACTAGATGATCGGGTCGCGCACCCGATCCGGCGACAGCTCGGCCACCTCGCGCAGGAACGGCGTCTCGTCGGGATCGGCCGGCTCGGCGTCGAGCTCCTCCGCATAGCGGCGCCCGTCCCAGACGGCGGCCGCGATCGTCCCCGGGCTGTACGCGTCGCCCACCGCCCGCACCGAGCCTCCCGATCCGGCCAGGCTCTGGGCGAGCTCGTCGTTCGGCAGCCGCGACGTGACCAGCAGCAGCGCGTCGCACTCGAGATCGCTCTCGCGACCGGTGTAGGTGCAACTCAGCCGCACGCCGCCCGCGTCCGCGCGCAGCAGGCCCTTGGACGTCAGCAGCTCGACGCCCAGCTCCATCAGCCGCCCCTGGATCCGCTCCTGCTCCATCGTGTGATCGGCCCACTCCGAGACGCGCGCCGACGGCGTCACCAGCGTCACCCTCCGCCCTTCCGAGATCAGCAGCTCGGCCAGCGCCCCGCCCATGTAGTAGTGATCGTCGTCGAATATGACAACATGGTCGCCCGCGGGCCGCTTGCCGGCCATCAGGTCGTCGGGTGTCAGAGCCGGCAACGCCGGGTCAAGGTCGATCGGGTGCGTCCGCCAGCGGGCGACGCCGTCCCGCCGCCAGGTGGCGCCGGTCGCGACGGCCACGTGGTCGAAGCCGTAGGACGCGACCTCATCGGCATCGAGCGTGCTGTTGAAGGCAAGCTCGACGTTGCCGAGCCGCTCCAGCTGCGCCTTGCGGTAGTCCAGCACCCGGATCCACGCGGCCAGCCCCGGCAGCCGCGCCTCGCGCGCCACCCGCCCGCCCAGCTCGCCGCCGGCCTCGGCCAGCACCACCTCGTAGCCACGGCGGCCGAGCATCATCGCCGCCTCCAGGCCGGCCGGCCCGGCGCCCACCACCAGCACCCGCGCATCGCTCTGGCTGGGGCGGATCCGCTCGGGATGCCAGCCGCGGCGCCACTCCTCGCCCATGCTCGGGTTCTGGGTGCAGCGGATCGGCGAGATCGTGAAGTCGCCCGACACGCAGATGTTGCAGCCGATGCACTCGCGGATGTCCTCGTAGCGGCCCTCCTCCAGCTTGACCGGCAGGAACGGGTCTGCGATCGACGGCCGCGCCGCCCCGATCATGTCCAGCACGCCGTCGCGGATCATCCGCACCATCGTGTCCGGCGAGGTGAACCGGCCGACGCCGACCACCGGCTTCGTGGTCAGCGCCTTCAGCCCCCGCACGTAGGGCTCCTGGCCACCCTCCTCCTGGAACCGCGAGGTGACCGAATCGTCCGGCCACGACCCCAGCATGAAGTCCCAGCAGTCGGGCAGCTCGCCGACCAGCCCCAGCACCTCCTCGATCTCGGCGCGCTCGAGCCCGCGGGCGCCGATCAGCTCGTCGACGGCGATCCGGCAGACGACGCCGGCACGCCCCTCGGCCTCGGCCAGCGTGTCCTCGAGCACCTCGCGCATCAGCCGCGTGCGGTTCTCGATGCTGCCGCCGTACTCGTCGGTGCGCTGGTTGTAGCGACGCGACAGGAAGTGCTGAACGACGCTCAGGTTGTGGCCCGCGTAGACGTAGACGATGTCGTAGCCGGCCTCGAGCGACCGCGCCACGGCCTGGCGGTGCCAGCGGCGCACGTCGGCGATGTCGGCCTTCGTCATCGCGCGCGCCTGGACGGGGTCGTTCCACGTGACCGGCAGCGCCGACGGCGCCATGGGCGAGATCCGCGAATAGCGGTTGGGCGCCGCGATGCCGTTGTAACAGAGCTCGATCCCGGCCAGCGCGCCGTGAGCATGCACCTGCTCGCAGAGCCGCGCGTGCATCGGGATGTCGCGGTCGTCCCAGAGCCTGCCCTCGATGAAGGGGGCGACCTCGGACGAGGCGTGGATCTCGACCTCCTCCGTGCAGACCACCGCCCAGCCGCCCTCGGCCTTGATGCCGCGCATGTGCGCGTGCGCCGTGGGATCGCGGTAGCCCATGCCGTTGCAGTGGGGCACCTGGAAGAACCGGTTGCGGGCGGTGACGGGGCCGATCTGCACCGGCTCGAACAGGACATCGAAGCGAGGTTCGCGCATGAGCCGTGAGGTTACCCAACCGCGGGTCGATACGATGCGTCACGATGCGCGCACTCGTGAAGAGCCGGGCCGAACCTGGCCTGTGGCTGGAGGACGTCCCCGAGCCGGAGTACGGCATCAACGACGTCCTGATCCGCGTCCACCGCACCGGCATCTGCGGCACCGACGTGCACATCCACCGCTGGGACGCCTGGGCGCAGCGCACGATTCCGGTGCCGCTCGTCGTGGGCCACGAGTTCGTCGGCGAGATCGTCGCCGTGGGGGACAACGTCAGCGACTTCCACCCGGGCGACCTCGTCAGCGGCGAGGGCCACGTGGTCTGCGGCCGCTGCCGTAACTGCATGGCCGGCCGCCGTCAGCTGTGCGCCCACACGCAGGGTGTCGGCGTCAACCGCCCCGGCGCGTTCGCCGAGCTGATCGCGCTGCCGATGACGAACATCTGGCACCACTGGCCCGGCATCGACCCCGAGATCGCCGCCATCTTCGACCCGTTCGGCAACGCCGTCCACACCGCGCTGGCCTTCCCCGTGCTGGGCGAGGACGTGCTGATCACGGGCGCCGGCCCGATCGGCTGCATGGCGGCGGCGGTCGTGCGGCACGCCGGCGCGCGGCACGTCGCCGTCAGCGACCCCAACGCCTACCGCCGCGACCTGGCGGCACGGCTGGGAGCGACGATCACGATCGACCCCGGCACGCAATCGCTGACCGACGTGCAACAGCAGCTGGGCATGACCGAGGGGTTCGACATCGGCCTCGAGATGTCGGGGAACGGCGATGCGCTGCACACGATGCTTGCCAACATGTCGCACGGCGGGCGGATCGCGATGCTGGGCATCCCCACCGAGGAGATCGCGATCGACTGGACGCAGGTCGTGTTCAACATGCTGACCCTGAAGGGCATCTACGGCCGTGAGATGTACGAGACCTGGTACCAGATGACGGTGATGCTGCAGTCCGGGCTGGACATCTCGCCCGTCATCACGCACCGCTTCCGCTACGACGAGTTCGAGGCCGGGTTCGCCGCGGCCGCGTCCGGCGATTCGGGGAAGGTGCTGCTCGACTGGAGGGAGATCTGACCACCGGTGCGCTGACAACCGACCTGGCCGCGCGGATCGCCGATCTGCGCAGCCAGGGCCTCTACAAGACGGAACACGAGATCGAAGGGCCGCAAGCGGACATGGTCGACGTGTCCGGGTCGGGCCGCGTGCTGAACCTCTGCGCGAACAACTACCTGGGGCTGGCCAGCCACCCGGAGATCGTGGCGGCGGCGCACGAGGCGCTCGATCGCTGGGGGTTCGGCATGGCCTCCGTGCGCTTCATCTGCGGTACGCAGACCCTCCACCGAGACCTCGAGCGGCGGCTCAGCGAGTTCCTGGGCAGCGAGGATGCGATCCTCTACGGCTCCTGCTTCGACGCCAACGGCGGCCTGTTCGAGGCGCTGCTGGGCCCCGATGACGCCGTCATCTCCGACGAGCTCAACCACGCCTCGATCATCGACGGGATCCGGCTCTGCAAGGCGCAGCGGCTGCGGTTTCGCAACAGCGACATGGACGAGCTGGAGGCGCGGCTGCTGGAGGCGTCCGGCGCCCGCTACCGGCTGATCGCAACCGACGGCGTGTTCTCGATGGACGGGTACGTGGCCCGGCTGGCGGAGATCTGCGACCTGGCCGAGCAGCACGATGCCCTGGTGATGGTGGACGACTCGCACGCGGTCGGGTTCGTCGGACCGGGCGGCCGCGGCACGCACGAGCTGCACGACGTGATCGGCCGCGTCGACGTGCTCACTGGCACCCTGGGCAAGGCGATGGGCGGTGCCAGCGGAGGCTACGTCGCGGCGCGGGGCGAGATCGTCGAGCTGCTGCGCCAGCGCTCGCGGCCGTACCTGTTCTCGAACAGCCTGGCGCCGCCGATCGTGGCCGCGAGCCTCGCGGTGCTCGAGCTCCTGCAG
>DASUHV010000063.1:0-4173 GCA_036273355.1 Gaiellales bacterium | reverse complement strand
GGTCTCAAGGTCAACTTCTCGGGCCGCCTCTACGACGTGCACCCATACGGCGTCCGCCGCGAGGACTCGCTGATCGACTTCGACGAGGTGCGACGGCTCGCGCACGAGGTGCGTCCGAAGCTGATCGTGGCCGGCGCCTCCGCCTACCCGCGGATCATCGACGCGGCCCGCTTCCGTGAGATCGCCGACGAGGTTGGCGCCATGGTGATGGTGGACATGGCGCACTTCGCCGGGCTGGTCGCGGCCGGCCTGCACCCGAACCCGGTGGAGCACGCCGACGTGGTCACGTCGACCACGCACAAGACGCTGGCCGGGCCGCGCGCCGGCCTGGTGCTGTCGCGCGCCGAGCACGCCAAGGCCGTCGACCGGGCGGTGTTCCCGGGGCTGCAGGGCGGCCCGCTCTGCCACGTCGTCGCGGCCAAGGCCGTCTGCTTCAAGATCGCCCAGAGCGAGGGCTTCCGCGACTACCAGCGGCAGGTGGTCACGAACGCCGCGACGCTGGCCCAGACCCTGATGGACGGCGGGCTGCGGCTGCTCACCGACGGCACCGACAACCACCTGCTGCAGCTCGATCTGCGCACCACCCAGTGGTCGGGCAAGGACGCCGAGGAGCGCCTGCACGAGGTCGCGATCACGGTCAACCGCAACACCGTTCCCTACGACGAGCGCCCGCCCTCGATCGCGTCCGGCGTCCGCATCGGCACCCCGGCCGCAACCATGCGCGGCCTGGACGAGGACGACATGCGCGAGGTGGCGGCGATCATCCTGGAGACGCTGGATCCGGCCGCCGACCTGAAGGCGCTGCGCGAGCGGACGCGGGAGCTGATGGCGGCGCGACCGCTGTACCCGGCCTTCGCGCACGGGTACTCGACCATCTAGTGGCCGGCTGATGCCGCTCACGATCGTCGACCACCCGCTGGTGCAGCACAAGCTTGGTCTGCTCCGCGACCGCGACACCACCACCCGCGACTTCCGCCTGCTGGCCGGCGAGCTGGCCGCCTTCCTCTGCTACGAGGCCACCCGCGGCCTCGAGCTGGAGCCGACCGAGGTGCAGACGCCGCTGGAGGTGGCGCCCGCGCACCGGGTGTCGGGCAAGAAGCTGGGGGTGGTGGCCGTCCTGCGCGCGGGCGTCGGCATGCTGGACGCCGTGCTCGACCTGATCCCGGTCGCCCGGGTCGGCTTCGTCGGCCTCTACCGCGACGAGCAGACGCTGATGCCCGTCGAGTACTACTGCAAGCTGCCGGGCGACCTGGCCGAGCGCGACGTGATCGTGCTCGACCCGATGCTGGCCACCGGCGGGTCGGCCTCGGCCGCGATCCGCCTCTGCAAGGAGCAGGGCGCGCGCCGGGTGACGATGGTGGCGCTGGTGGCCGTGCCGGTCGGCGTGGCACGCCTGGAAGCCGACCATCCCGACGTCGAGGTGGTGGTCGCGGCGCTCGACCGTGAGCTCAACGACCAGGGCTTCATCCTGCCCGGCCTGGGCGACGCCGGCGACCGCCTGTACGGGACGCGGTAGCGTGCCCGGCCGCTCCTGTACGCTTTTGCCCACATGAACGGCGGGCTGATCGACTATCAGGCGGCCGTGGTGGGCTTCGCGGTCGCGTTCCTGCTGGCGGTGCTGCTGACGCCGGTCGTTTCGCAGTTGGCCTGGATGACGGGCATCGTGGACCGCTCGGTGGACGAGCGGCGCATGCACGATCGCCCGACGCCGCTGCTCGGCGGCCTGGCGATCCTGGGTGCGATCGTGATCCCGTCGGCCGCGCTCGGTCACAGCCACGGGTTCTGGGGGATCATCGCCGGCGCCGCGCTGATGTGCGCTCTGGGCGCCCTGGACGACATCCGGCCGCTGCACCCGGGCGCCAAGATGCTCGGCATCGTCCTGATCGCGTGCATCCCGGCGGCGCTCGGGGTGACCATCGACCACGTCACACTGCCGCTGGTGGGCGCCTTCGACCTCGGCGTCTGGCAGTACCCGGTGACCGTGTTCTGGATCGTCGCGATCGTCAACATCGTCAACTTCATCGACGGCCTGGACGGCCTCGCCGCCGGCTTCTGCGGCATCGCCTCGCTCACGTTCGCGGTGCTGTCCGTGTCGCTGGGGCGAGCCGACGCGGCGGCCATCTGCGCGATCGTGGCCGGAGCCGCCTTCGGCTTCCTGATCTACAACTTCAACCCGGCCACGATCTTCATGGGCGACTCCGGGTCGCTGATGCTGGGGTACCTGCTGGCCGCGCTCGCGATCCAGGGCGTGCTGAAGACGGCCGCGGCCGTGTCGCTGGTGTTCCCGCTGATGGTGCTGGCGCTGCCGATCCTCGACACCTCGTTCGTGATCCTGAAGCGCATCAAGCACGGCCAGCCGATCTACCAGGCCGACCGCTGGCACTTCCACCACCGGTTCGCGAACATCGGCTTCTCGCAGCGGCGCACGGCCCTGTACCTGTACGGCTGGTGCTGCATCCTGTCTGCGCTGGCGCTGGCGATCCGGTTCGTCCCCAACCACCGGCACGACTGGAGCCCGGTGGCGATCGGGGTGCTGGTCGGCCTGGGACTGCTGGCCGTGAGCACCTCCGTGTACGTCATCTACCTGCTCGAGATCCTGAAGGCGAGGCACCTGCGGGCGATCGGCCTGCTGCGGACGCGGGGTGGCGAGGACGTGCCACAAAGCAAGCGGGCTGCATGAGCTCGTTTCCGCGGTTTTTCCCGAACTATGGGGGTTTGCGGCCATCGCAACATGCATTCGAGGTTGTCACATAGTCGCCGTTTCTGGCATACTGCCTGCGCCCGCCGGATGTTGAGGGCGGCGAGCACGGGACCGACACATGGGTGAGCAGCGACCTGCCGCGAGGGCGGCGGGCGCGGGGATGTACCTCCTCGCTGCGCTGATCGTGTGCGCGGCACTCGGGCTCGGCGCCGGTTGGTTGGCGGGCAACGCGCTTGCAGGAGCGGCGGTCGGTTTCGCCATCGGGGTGCCGCTCAGCTTCTACCTCGTCTACCGCGAGTACCGGGACATATGAGCACCCAGACACCGACAATCCAGAAGCTCGCCCTCCACAACCTGGATGCCATCCTCGCGATCCTGGCGCTGCCCGTGTTCGCGCTGGCCGGCCTGCCGCTCGAGGGCTGGTTCTGGGCGGTGGCGATCTGGGCCGCCAACCGCGTGGTGCAGGTGATGGTGGAGCGCCGTGCCGTGCAGATGGGCGCGCTCCGCGCCGTCGGAGTGCTCGGCGCCAGCATGCTGCTGCGCCCCTGGATCGGGATGCTGCTGCTGTTCTTGATCACCCGCCACGACAGCACCCTGGCGATATCCTCGGTGGTCCTGTTCATGGTGCTGGTCACGGTCGACATCGCCACTCGCATCCTCACGCATCGCAACATCCGCACTCACGCCGGCAGGACCGCGTAGATGCTGTCGCTGCTTGCCACCTCCGATTTCAACCCGGTCTCGGAGTTCACCGACTTCATCAACCACCCCTACGTCGACCTGCCGCTGGGGCTCGACATCAACAAGGGCGTCGTCTACCTGTGGCTGTCGGCCGCCGTCGCGATCCTGGTGCCGCTGCTGATCATCCGCAAGGGCCTGAAGGCCAAGCCCGGCCGCTGGCAGACGTTCCTGGAGATGGTCTACGACACCGCCTACACCCAGATCGCCAAGGGCGGGCTGCCTGAGGAGGGGATGCGGATCTGGTTCCCGTACGTCGGCACCTGCTTCATCTTCATCTGGGCGATGAACGTGATCGGCTTCATCCCGCTGCCGTTCAGCGGCGAGAGCGTGCAGCTGCTCGGGGTCGACGTGCCCAAGCTGCAGATCTACGCCGCGTCGGCGAACCTGTCGGTGGCGTTGACCCTGACGCTGGTCACCTTCGTGGCCACCCACGTCGAGGGCATTCGCTACAACGGCGTGGTCGGCTACTTCAAGAGCTGGATCCCCGCCGGCCTGCCGCCGGTGCGGCCGCTGCGGGCCGGCTCCATCGGCGCCGCCATACTGTTCGGCCTGATCGCCGTGGTCGAGGTGTTGTCCCAGTTCGTGCGGCTGGTGTCGCTCAGCTTCCGGTTGTTCTTCAACATGCTGGCCGGCCACCTCGTGATCGCCGTGTTCCTGGGCGTCGGCGCCCTGATGGCGGCCTCGCTCGGCAACGCCGCCTTCGCGGTGCACATCATCGGCTTCCCGATGGG
>DASUHV010000062.1:0-6407 GCA_036273355.1 Gaiellales bacterium | reverse complement strand
CGGCGGTGATCGGCGGCACCAGCCTGTTCGGCGGTCGCGGCAAGGCCATGCACGGGGTGCTCGGCGGCATCGTCATTGCTGGCATCGACAACGGAATGGGCCTGGTCGGCTTCACGGCGTCGGCCCAGTACATGGTGACGGCGCTGGTGCTGCTGGCTGCCGTCGTCATCGACGCGCTGGCCCGGCGCGGCCGCGTCGCCACGTAACGAAACCGCGTCGAACAGCGGGCGGCAGCCTGCCGCACCGGTACAGTCTCCGGCAATGTTTCGGCGCCGGCGGATGCTGATAGCGGCTGGACTGCTGGTGGCGGGCATCGCCCTGCTGTTCGTGCCGCTGCTCGTGATCCGGGTGGATACCAGCGGGCGCCTCACCTCCGACCCGGCCAACGTCTCCCACCACCAGGTGGCGCTGGTGCTGGGCGCCGGGCTCACCGCCACCGGGACGCCCACCTGGTTCCTGGCCGATCGCCTGGACGCGGCCATTCGCCTCTACCGCATGGGCAAGGTCGACGGCCTGCTGATGTCCGGTGACAACCACACCGCCAGCCACGACGAGCCCGCCGGCATGCGAGCCTACGCGATCGCCCACGGCGTGCCGGCCGCCGCCATCACCCTCGACTACGCCGGCTTCGACACCTACGACTCCTGCTACCGGGCACGCCACATTTTCGGCGTGCGGAGCGCCGTGGTGGTGACGCAGGGCTACCACGCGCCGCGTGCCGTCTACCTTTGCCGGTCGGTCGGCATAAACGCGGACGCCTTGACCGTGCCCGACTGGGGGCGCGTGCCCGCGGCGAAGATGGTGCACTACCAGGCCCGCGAGGTGCTGGCCGACGTGAAGGCGATGTGGGACGCCGACGTGACCACCCCCTCCCCGCGCTACCTGGGCGCACACGAGCAGCTGAACCTGCAGCCGGCCACCGCGGGAGCCGGCTGATGGCGACCAGCCGCGAGCGGTACCAGGCTGCGCGCGACGCACGCATGGCGGAGCTGACGGGGCGGCCCACGTATCACCGCACCCTCGGCCTCTGCACCGTGCCCGGCATCGCGGTGGCCGTGATCGGGATCTTCACCGCGCCGTTGCTGATCGTGGTCGGGCTGATCGGGGCGCTTGCCGGTCCGGTCATCTACTACGTCGTGTTGCGGTCGCAGGCGTCGAGCGCCGCGAAGGATCAGGTCATGCACCAGTGGGCGCAGGAGCACGGCTGGGAGTACCAGCCCTCGCCGCCGCTTCCGACCGACGTCGCCTTCTGCCGCGACAAGGAGCGGATGGAGGCGTCCGACGGGTTCTCGGGCCCGATGTGCGATGTGCCCGGGCTGATCTTCAACTTCACCTACTCCACGTTCGAGACGCGCACCACGACAGACGGTCAGGGTCACACGACCACCTACACGGAGGAGGTGAAGCACCGCCACACGGTGCTGCGCCTTGAGGTCGGAGCCGTTGCGGGCGTTGAAACCGTGCAGCTGGCTGACCGCGGGATCGGATTCCTGAACAAGCTGGCGGCCGCATTCGGACCGAGCCGCCAGGTCGAGACCGAGAGCGTCGAGTTCAACAAGCGGTTCTCGCTGATGGTCAACGACGGCGCCGACCAGGGGGCGGTGCTGCGCATCTTCACTCCGGCCCTGCTGGTGCGCCTGATCAACAACGAGTTCCCCCAGACCACGTTCCAGTACGAGCGCGGCTCGCTGGCCTACGTGTGGGAGGACCAGTACGACGTCGAGGACCTCGAGGAGATCGAGGGCCGCGTGGCCTCCGTGGAGCCGCTGACGACGGCGCTTCGCACGGCCGTCGCATCCGTCCACTAGCAGCCACTTCTTAGTCAGGTCATCCATCGCCAAGTCGGTATGGCCGAGGCGAATCGAGCGCAACGTTGACATGGAACAACCGGTCGCGTACCGTTGCGTTCAGAACGTTGGGGGGGCTCTGCAAGTGGCTCGTATTTTGGTCATCGATGACGAACCGAACATGGTCCGGTTCGTCTCGCGCGCGTTGACACGCCAAGGGTTCGGTGTCGACACTGCCGGCGACGGTCTGCTCGGGCTGCAGATGGCCGAGCAGGGCAAGTACGACCTGATGCTGGTCGACCTGCTGCTGCCGACGCTGGACGGCGTCACGCTGATGCGCGAGGCGCTGCGTCACGAGCCCGACCAGCGGATGATCGTGATGTCGGCGATCGCCGACGTCGATACCAAGGTGCGCTGCCTCGAGATGGGCGCGCTCGATTACCTGGTCAAGCCGGTCCAGCTTGGCGAGCTGGTGGCGCGGATCCGGTCCCGCCTGCGCCAGGCGACGACGGTCGCACAGCCGGAGCGAGTCCTGCGCGTGGGCACCGTCGAGCTCGACCTTAGCCGGCGCGTGGTCGTCACGGCAGGAGCTCGTAGTCACCTGTCTGCCCGGGAGTTCCTGCTGCTCGAGCACCTGATGCGACACCCGATGGAGGTATGCACGCGCGACGAGTTGCTGGAGCGTGTGTGGGGCTACACGTTCGACCCCGGTACGAACGTGGTGGACGTGTACGTGGCCCGGCTGCGAGCCAAGGTGGGAACACAAGCTATCGAGACGGTGCGTGGTGTCGGATACAGCTTCATTGGTTCGTAGGCACTGGCAGGACGCCGGCCTGGGGGTCTTCTGGGCGGCCAACTTCGTGGTGCTTTGGCACCTCACCAGCTGGACCACCGTCCCGTTCCACTTCATCTGGGTGAGTCTGACCCTGTTCTACGGGTTCCGTGTGTGGGGCCTGCGGCTGACCGCGGCCGTGTTGTCGGTGGTCTGCCTGATCACCGGCCTTGGCCTGGTGCACGCCACCGCGGCGGGCGGCCCGGGCATCGACGAGCTGACCGAGATCCCGCTGATGGGCGCCATGTTTCTGGCGATGGTGTGGCATGCCCGGCGACGGGAGGCGGCGCTGGCCGAGGTGCAACGTGCCGCCGAGACCGAGCGCAGCTTCGCCCGCGACGCGTCGCACCTGCTGCGCACCCCGATCGCCGTCGCCCGTGGCCACGCCGACCTGATCCGCGAGTCACACATCGGCTCGGAGACGGGCGATGACGCGGCAATCGTCCTCCACGAGCTGGAGCAGCTCTCGCGGATCTCGCATCGTCTACTGGTGCTGGCAGCAGCCGGCCACACCGGATTCCTGCGACCCGAGCAAATCGAGCTCGAGGAGCTGGTCGTCGACAGCGCCCGCCGCTGGGGTGCCACCGCACAGCGGCGCTGGCGCGTCGACATCGAGGCTGAGGGCACGGTCACGGTCGACGTCGAGCAGATCGGCCAGGCACTCGATGCGCTGATCGAAAATGCTCTGCGGTTCACCATGGACGGTGACGCGATCTCGATCACGGCCCGTGCCAATGGCACGCGAGCCGTGATCGAGATCGCGGACTCGGGCTGCGGCATCGATCCTGACCGCCGCCCGTATGTGTTCGAGCGCTTCACGCGCGCCCGCCGCGCTGCCGGCGGGGGCGGTGCCGGCCTCGGCCTGCCGCTGGTGAAGGCGATCGCCGAGGCGCACGGCGGCACCGCCGAGGTCGGCGATTCGCCGATGGGCGGCGCGCTGTTCCGGATCACGCTGCCGGGGTTCGAGCCGGGCGCATCCGACTCTCTGCTGGGCGCGATCCGCGAGGACCGGCGCTCAACCCGGCAGACGACCGTCGCGTAGCTTGAGAACTACGTGTGCGCACGGTGCGTGGGCGCATCGGCCGGCGGCGGGTGATACTCGTGCGCGCATGCTCCGGAGGTGCAGTCGCGCACGATCCGGGCCACGTCGGCCGGCGTGTCCACCACCTGCAGCAGCTCCAGCTCGGCCTCTCTCAGCTTGCCCTCGGCGACGACACGCTCGCGTAGCCACTCGAGCAGGCCGCTCCAGTAGGCGCTGTCGTACAGCACCACAGGAAAGCGGTGGATCTTGCCGGTCTGCACCAGGGTGACCGCCTCGAACAGCTCGTCGAGCGTCCCGAAGCCGCCGGGAAACACCACGAACGCCTCGGAGTACTTCACGAACATGGTCTTTCGCACGAAGAAGTAGCGGAACTCCATCGACAGGTTGGCGTACGTGTTTCCGTGCTGTTCGTGGGGCAGCTCGATGTTGCAGCCGATCGACACGCCGCCGGCCTCCGCCGCGCCCATGTTGGCGGCCTCCATGATGCCGGGGCCGCCGCCGGTGATGACGCCGAAGCCCTCGGCGACCAGCAGCCGGGCGGTCTCGCGCGCGGCGACGTAGGTGGGATCGTCCGCGGGCGTGCGGGCGGATCCGAACACGGCGACGGCCACGCCGACGTCGGCGAGCTGGTCGAAGCCCTCGACGAACTCGCCGGTGATGCGCAGGATCCGCCATGGATCGGTGTGCAGGAAGGTCGCGTCGTGGCGCTGCAGCAGGTGCTCGTCGGCCGTGCTGCCGACGCGGGGGGAGTCCGTCATCGCGGCTCAGATTACAGGCGGGGCGGGCGTTCTGCCGATAACCATTGTGATGCCCCACAAGGGGCCGCCCGTTCTGCGCGGAATATCACCTGACAGGTACACTTGCCGTATGCCCGTGATGACGACCATGACTGCTGATGCCGAACCTGCGCCGGATCCCGAGGACAGTCCGCAGGCGGCCGCGAGTTTCGCAGCGGCAGGACGTCGCGCGGACCGAGCCACAGGTCGCTGAGCTCGAGCTCGGCGGCGTCCGCTGGCTGAACATCGAGGCCCCCACGGCGGTCGAGACCGCGTACCTGGCGGAGCACTTCGACTTCCATGAGCTGGACCTCGAGGACGTGCTCTCCACGCGCCAGCGGCCCAAGATCGACGAGTACGACGAGTACCTGTTCATGGTGCTGCACCTGCCGCGCTTCGACAAGTCGATCGGCCGGCTGAACGCCGCCGAGCTGAACGTGTTCGTGGGCCCGGACTACGTGATCACGCTGCCCAACCACCCGCTGAAGCCGGTGGGCCGGCTGTTCACGCGGCTCTCGAACAACACGGAGCTACGCGAGGAGTACTTCTCGAAGGGGTCGGGCTATCTGTTGTACGAGATCCTGTCCGAGTCGTTCGACTACTGCTTTCCGATCCTGGACAAGATCGGGTTCAAGCTCGACCGCCTGCAGAACGCGATCTGGGACGAGCGCAGCGAGGACGTGGCCCGCGACATCTCCAACGTCAAGCAGGAGGTGATCGCGTACCGCAAGATCATCAAGCCGGAGCGCTCGACGCTGCGGCTGCTGGAGCGCGCCCGCACCCGCTACCTGTCCGAGGACCTGGAGGTCTACTTCGACGACATCGTCGACTCGGCGGAGCGGATCTGGGACCAGCTCGACAACTACAAGGAGGTTGTCGAGGCGCTGGAGCAGACCAACGAGACCGTGATCGCCCACAAGCAGAACGACATCCTGCGGCTGCTCACCATCTTCACCGTGGTCCTGCTGCCGCCGACCCTGATCGCCGGCATCTACGGCATGAACGTGCCGCTGCCATTCCAGAACTCGCACCACGCGTTCTGGATCATCGAGGGCGGCACGCTGCTGCTCGCGATCGCGATGCTCTCGTTCTTCCGTCGCCAGCGCTGGCTGTGAGCGAGCGGCTCTGGGCGCCATGGCGCCTCGAGTACGTGGCCGGCGGCGGTGAGGCCGGCGGCTGCATCTTCTGTGACAAGCCGGCGCTCTCCGACGACGACGCGCTGATCCTGCACCGCGGCAAGCACGCGTTCGCGGTGCTGAACCTCTACCCCTACGCCAACGGCCACCTGATGGTCGCTCCCTACCGCCACCTGCCCATGCCCGGCGACCTGAACGCCGAGGAACGGGCCGAGCTCTGGCAGCTGGCCGACGACGGCATCGCCGCGCTGACGGCGGCGATGGCCCCGCACGGCTTCAACTGCGGCATGAACCTGGGCCGAGTGGCGGGCGCCGGCGTCGAGGGCCACCTGCACCTCCACGTGGTACCGCGCTGGAGCGGCGACACCAACTTCATGCCGGTGCTGGCCGACACGCGTGTCATGCCCGAGCACCTGTCGCGCACGCTGGAGAAGCTGCGGGCCGCCTGGCCGGCCGGAACTACGCCTCCAGCTGCTTCGTCATCGTGATCGCCATCTCGGCCCAGCCCAGCGAGCTGTAGAGCCCGCGCGCGGGGGCGTTGCCGCCGAACACGTTCAGCGACAGGTGATGCAGGCCCCGGCGGGCCGCCTCGCGCTCGAACTCCAGCATCGCCGCCCTGCCGTAACCGTGGCCGCGCGCGTGCTCGTCGATGTGGACGTCGTAGAGGTAGGCCGATGGGCGGCCATCCATGTCGCGCTTTGCGAACCACAGGGTGCCGACCGGCTGGCCATCCACCTCGATCACGTGCATCCAGTGGCCCTTGGTCTGGAGGCCCTCCGGCAGCACCGTCGCAAAGTCCCGTACGGCCTTCGCCGCCGCGTGCTCAGGCTCCAC